>JASHPM010000551.1 GCA_030038115.1 Acidobacteriaceae bacterium
TGCCCCCGCCACGGATGTGGTGCTGATGACCGCGCATTACACGACCGAAACCGCGGTGCAGGCCATCCGCAGCGGAGCCGCGGATTATCTGGAGAAGCCGATCCGCCTGCCGGTGCTGCGCGAGCGAGTGGGGCGGCTGATCGAAGACGCGCGGCGGCGGCAGGAGCTGGGCTCCGAACCGGAGTTCGAGGGCCTGATAGGCTCGAGCCCACGCATGGCGGAGATGTTCGCGCGAATCCGCCGCATCGCTCCCCATTACCGCTCCGCGCTGATTCAGGGAGCCACCGGCACGGGCAAGGATCTGGTGGCTCGTGCGCTGCACGCGCGCAGCGGAGTGAAAGGACAATACGTGGTGCTCAACTGCTCCGCCGTGGTGGAGACGTTGTTTGAGAGCGAGCTGTTCGGCCACGTGCGCGGCGCGTTCACTGGCGCCGATCGCGACAAGGCCGGGTTGTTTGAAGCGGCCAGCGAAGGCACGCTGTTTCTCGACGAGATCGGCGACATGCCGATGGCGACCCAAGCCAAGCTGCTGCGCGCGCTGCAGAACCAGGAGATCCAGCGCGTGGGCTCGCTGCAGACGCGCAAGGTGAACGTGCGCGTTATCGCCGCAACCCACCGGAATCTGCGCCAGGCGGTCGCCGACCGGCTGTTTCGCGAAGACCTTTACTACCGGCTGGCTATGGTGGAAATTCCTGTTCCTTCGCTCGCCGAACGCAAAGAAGACCTACCGCTGCTGATTGAGCATTTTGTCGCGCGCTTTGCGCAGCAGTTCGGCAAGCCGATTCGCGGCGTCTCGCCGCGCGCACGCCTGGTGCTGGAACGGCACTCCTGGCCGGGCAATGTGAGGGAGCTGGAGAACGCCATCGGCCACGCCAGCATGATGGCGGAGGGGGACGAAATCGACGTCGACGATCTGCCGGCCGCGCTTCTCGCGGAACCGTCCGGCAACTCCGCCGGTGGAGCATCCGCGCCGCCCGTTCAACCGCCGGCGCCGCAGGAAGACGCGTCGCTGGCGGAACACGAGCGCCAGCTGGTCGTCAGCGCGCTGGAAAAGGCACAGGGCAACCAGTCTCACGCGGCGCGGGCGCTGGGCATAGGGCGCGACGCGCTTCGCTACAAGATGAAGAAGTACGGTTTGTTGTAGGAGCCGCTCGGAGCCAGTGCGCAGTGTTCAGGCGCTGCGCTCGGCCGTTTCCGCCGTATTTCTCAGGAAGCGGGCCACCGTCTCGCGCACGATTTCCGGGCCCGCGGGCTTGGCCAGATAATCCGTGAACCCGGCGGCCATGATCTTTTCACGGTCGCCGCGCATGGCGCTGGCTGTCAGCGCCAGGACGGGCAGGTTCTGAAAGCGCGTCTCGCCGCGCAGGGCAGCCAGCACGCCGTACCCGTCAAGTCCCGGCATTTGCAGATCCAGAAGGATGAGGTCCGGATTTTCCGTGCGCGCCCGCTCCAGAGCCTGTTGGCCGTCGGCGGCCTCGATCACGTCGTAGCCGGATCGCTCCAGCACCAGGCGCAGCAACTCGCGGCTGCTGGGCCGGTCGTCCGCAATCAGGATCCGCGATTTACCCGGAGTTGTCGGCATGGTACGAACTCAGCTCCATGGGCCCTCCACATGGAAGGTTATCCAATTTGAACGCGTGTTCCCCGGGGAGAGATGCACCCATCCTACAACCCGGACGCGGGCGTGGGAAGAGTGAAAGTGAAGCGGCTGCCCTGGCCGGGTGTGCTGTCCACTTCCATCCAGCCGCCGTGCATCTGGACCAGTTCCTTGGTGATGGAGAGCCCCAGCCCGGTGCCTTCGCGCACACCACGCGTTGTATTGCCCACCTGGTAGAACTTGTCGAAGATGTTCTCCTGCTCCTCGGCGGGGATGCCGATGCCGGTATCGCCCACGGTGATGCGGACGAATCCCGCATCTTCAGCGGTCTCGATCCAGACGATTCCGCCCTCGGGCGTGAATTTCACCGCGTTGCTGAGCAGGTTGTAGAGCATTTCCTTCACGCGCAGCGGATCGGCATCGACCAGAGAATCGCGCTCGCCGCGCTCGTCGATGCGAATGCCTTTCAGCGTGGCCCCGGGGCGGATGGCGTCCAGCGCCTCACCCACGCTGCGCGCCAGCGGATAGGTCTCGCGCTTAAGCGCCAGCTGACCGGCCTCAATTTTGCTCAGGTCCAGAACGTCGTTGATCAGTTCGAGCAGATGCTCGGAGTCGCGATGGATATGGTCGACGAAGCGGCTTTGCGCATCGCTCAGCGTGCCATCGTGTCCCTCCTTCAGCAACTCGGCAAAGCCAATGATGGTGTGCAGCGGCGTTCTGAGCTCGTGACTCATGCTGGCGAGGAACTCGCTCTTGAGACGGTTGGCGCGCTCCACCTCGCGATTGCGGGCTTCCAGTTCTCCCGTGTACTGCAGTTGCAGCCTGCGCACTTCCCTTTCGGCGCGTTTGCGCTCGGTCACGTCGCGGATGACCGCCGTCACATGCATGCCACCCTCGGTCTGGATGGGGCTAAGGCTGATCTCCACCGGAAACAGCGATCCATCACGCCGGCGCGCGTGCAGTTCCAGACCAGTGCCCATGGGGCGGGTGCGGGGATGCTCCAGATAGCTGTCGCGATGGCGGTAATGCTGGTGACGGATGGCATCGGGGACCAGGAGGTCGACCGACTGTCCCAGCAGCTCGTCGCGAACGTAGCCGAACATCTCCTCGGCAATGCGGTTGACGAGCACAATTTTGCCATCCGCGGACACTTCCACGATGGCGTCGGGGGCAGCCTCCAGCAATTGCCGGAAACGGCGCTCGAGGCGCGACTGCTCTTCGAGGGCAATGCGCTGCTGCCGCTCCGATATGTCGATATTGGTTTCCATCACGTGCGACTCGGCCACGCCCAGCTCGCGAATCCAGCGGCTGAGCACCACCACGCGCTGCCCGGTGCGGGTGCGGTGGAGCAGCTCACCCTCCCAGTGCCCGTCACGCTCCAGACGGTGGCCGATGTCCTCCAGCGGTTCCGGAAAGGTGGTCTGCAGAAGTTCATGGCTGACCCGGCCCATGGCCTCCGCCGCCGTCCAGCCGTACAGGCGCTCGGCGCCCTTGTTCCAGTAGACAATGCGGCTGTGATGGTCGCGGACCAGAATCGGCTCGTAGGCCTGGTCGAGCAGCTGCGCCTGGCGCTGGCCCAGTTCCTCCTGTTGCTTTTGCTCCGTGATGTCGCGCGCGATCTTCGATATGCCGATCAGTTTGCCCGCGTCGTCGCGCACCGGGGAAAGCGTCAGCGAGACCACCAGGCGGCGTCCATCCTTGTGCCGGCGCAGTGTCTCGTAGCGCTCCACCACATCCTCGGCGCCGACGCGGCGCAGCAGCTCCTCCATATCGTCCTGGTAGCCGGGCCACGCCAGCACGGTGATGGGCTGGCCGATGATTTCGGAGGCGGTGTAGCCGAACATCTGCTCCGCCCCGCGATTCCAGGTGGAGATAATGCCCTGGAGCGACTCGCTGATGATGGCGTCGTGGGAGAACTCCACGATGGAGGCCAAGCGATGGCGCGCCTCTTCCGCCTGGCGGCGCGCGCTGATGTCGCGGCTGATGCTGGCAAATCCGAGCAGCTGGCCGTAGGGGCCAAAGATGCCGAAGGCCCGCATGTCCACGGTGATGACCTGGCCGGTGCGCGCATGTTTGAGCCGGTACTCTCCGAACCAGGGCTCGCCGCGGAGAAGCGCCGGAAGAATCTCGGAATCGAAAAGCTCCCGCTGATTTTCGAATTCCGTGTCGAAGACAGGAACGCTGCTCACATCCTCGGTGTCCCCGAGGCCCAGCAGATCGCGCCCGGCACGATTGATGTAGCTGGTTTTGAGGGTGGGATCCGTCAGGCTGATGAGATCCGGCGTGTTTTCGACGATGGCCAGCAGCCTGCGCTGGCTCTCGGCGGTGTGCTTTTCCTCGGAGATATCCCGCCATGACAGCAGCGCGCCCCGCACCTCGCCGTTCTCATTGAAAAGCGGTCGCGCGCGCACCTGAATCCAGTAGCCCGCGGGCGCACCCGGTGGAGAAACGTACTGCTCCCCTTCGATGGTTTGGCCGCGCAGCGCCAGCGCTCCCGGCAGTTCGTCGGCCGGCCACAGAGTCTGGCGATCGGGCAGATAGATGCCGTAGGCCTTGCTCCATCCGGAGACGGGCGGGCCCTGCGGAGTGATGCCGTAGAGGCGTTCGGCCGCCGCATTGGCGAATTGCACGTGACCGTCGTGCCCGAGCGCCACAACCGCCTCGTCGAGGTTGTCCACCAGCGCGCGCAGCACGTCCACGCGGACCTCGGCAGGGCCCGAGTTGTGGCTGGCCGCAACGCCATCGGTGGGCGCGGGGGATGCGGCGGATTCGTCGCTGGGGCGGCGGGTTTTCATGGAACAGGCTGGAACTGGTCTCATAAATCCCGCTCGGCTGGTGAGACTCCGTGTGAGACCCGCCATCGAAGCGGGACTCATGCTCCCGTCCGAAGCCACATAGCTATATATATGAGACCAGTTCCAGTGTACCCGCGCCTGGCAGCGGAAGGCATCTGCGCTATTTCGCGCAGGGACGCCATGCGTGGCGCGTCTTGTCGCGCAGATCGGCTGCCCGGATGGATTTGATCACCCCTGAATCTCTTTTGATTTGCCAAAAATGCGATGGCACGCCGCTTGCTTTCACTTATGCCGGGCCAGGAGTCCGTCTTGGAAATCTCATTGCGACATACCGGCGGAGCACAGTTCGCTGCGGAGGCGCGCCACCATCGCGTGTTGCTCGACCAGCCTGCCGAAGATGGAGCGACCGACCAGGGGATGTCCCCGGCCGAGTTACTGCTCGCGTCTTTAGGCGGGTGCGTCGGACAGTATGTCGCGCAGTATTTGAGCCTGCACGGCCTCTCTTCTGACGGACTGCGGATCCGCGTCGAGACCCAGCCCTCCGCGCGGCCACTGCACCTCGGGGATTTTCACGTTGAGGTGACCGTGCCGGGCCTGAACGAACGCCAGCTGCGCGCCCTCGAAAAATCCTTCCCCGCCGGCCTGGTGCAGAACGCGATTCGCTTCGAACAAGCTTTGAAGATCACGGCGGCTGCGCAGCCAAAAAAGGGGTAGCCTGGCAGGCGAGGCGGGAATCAAACTTGAGCCGTTTTTGCGAGCGTCCGAACCCGCAGTCGAAATCCTGAGCGCAGCGAAGGACCTCGAACTGCGGCGAATCTCCCCAAGGAAATGGTAGGCGAGGCGGGAATCGAACCCACAACCCCCGGCTTAGAAGGCCGGTGCTCTATCCAATTGAGCTACTCGCCCGCAGGCGGGGCGCCTCCTTCATTGTAACGGTGACACTGGTGCGCAAAACCGCCTCCCAGGCGGCGTGCGCAGCCTGCGTATCCGCTCCGCAACCGGCAGCATACAGGGTGATGCCGAATCCGTTGCCGCGCTTCGCCTTCGCTGCGCGAATCACCAGATCGGTCCGGCCGCGGGGCACGGGCAACCGGCGCAGGCGCGCGGTCGCGCGGCGCACCCAGGCTTCATGCTGCTCAAAAGACGCCCTCAACCCCTGGTCGCGCGAGATCACATCGATGTAGGAGGCCATTCCAGCGCGCACTTCGGGCGCGGGACACTCGAACTCCAGCGGATCGATGGCCTCCACGGGCAGCACCCACGCATCGCATTTGCAGGTGAAGAGCGTTGAGCCCCGCTCGTTGAGCGCGACCAGCGCCTCGCGCAGCGCCGAGCCCGGCAGTGCCTCCGCGATGGAGCCGATCTGCTCCGGCGACTTGCGCAGATCGACAAAACCCGGCCCCTTGGCGTCGATCCACTCCAGGTACGGCCCGATCTCCGCAGCCCAGTCAGCTTCCATGCGCCGCTTTCCTGCCTTCGCTCGTCAACCCTGCCCCGTTCCGCGTCAGGAATCCCAGCAGCGTCGCCTCCGCCCAGCGGCCATCGCTGTTCCTGCTCGCCGGCGCGGCGAGAAAGGCGCAGTGCCCTCCGTGCCGCGTCTCGAGAAACCTGACGTGCGCATTGCCCATCAGCGCCGCGCGCGTCTCCGGCAGCATGCGGATAAACGGATCGTCGAGCGCATGCACGATCAGCGTCGGGACGCGCAGTGACGCCGCATACTTCGAGCTGGCAACGCTGACGTAGTAATCGTCCGCGTCTGCGAACCCACCATAGCGCGCCACAATGTGCTGATCAAAGTCGCGCATGGAGTGGATGCGATCGAGCCGGGCATCGGCGTAAATTCCGGGATAGAGCACCATGCGCCGGCGCACCCGCGCGATCATCGAGCGCAAAAAGTGCCACTCGTAGGCGCGGTTCTGCGGCAGATGCAACGCGGCCGACGACACGGTCAGATCCATGAGCGGCGAAACGCCAACCACCGCTTTCAGCTGCCGCGGCGGGTTCGCCGCCACCTCGCCGGCCCAGCGCAGCACCAGATTCGCGCCCATCGAATAACCGACCAGCGCCACGGCCTCGAGCTGCTGCTCGCGCACGATGGCATCGAAGACGCGGCCTATGTCGCCCGAGCGGCCGGAGTGGTAAATCGTCGGCGACAGGTGATCGGTCCCGCCACAGGTGCGCATGTTCATCCGCACCACATTCAGGCCGCGAGCGAGCGAGCGCGCCGTATTGCCCACGATGTACTTTGAATCCGACGACCCCTCGAGCCCATGCACCAGAACGATGGTCAGCCGCCGGCTGCGCACCTCGCGCGGCTGCCAGTGGCAATGGCACAGCACGTGGCTGGGGCCGTAGCCGCTGACCGGGCCTTCCACCTCCACCAGCAGCGGCTCGGGTTCAGGGAGGGAGACTCGGCGCGGCAGGAAATTCCCCGCCAGCGTCTGCAGGTGCCCATTGCGCAGCCATCGGCGCGGAACGAATTCCGTCAGCCACTCTGCCTGTTCGACCAGACCCGGCGCCGCCAGTGCACTCACGAGGCGCCCCGCACGGACTCCAGCACCGAGGCCGCCCACAACGCTCCCATCGGTTCTTCTTCATGCTTGAAGTAGGCGAAAACATCGCCTTTCGTGGCACGCTCCGCGAGCTGCCGGCTGATTTCCCTGAGCTGCGGCTCGGAATATTCCGTCTTGCGCCGCCGATAGCAGGCAAACGGCGCGGTTGCTACGTCGGGCGTTTGCAGGTCGTCGCTCTCGGCCACACACAACGCCGCCTCATGCCGCTCCAGCAGCCGATAAACGGCCGCATCGAACCACGACTCGTGGCGAAACTCGAAGGCCATGCGGAAATGGCAGCCTTTCGCATCGGCGAGGAACTGCGCCAGCCGCCCCTCGTCGGCTTTGAAATTCGGCGGCAGCTGAAACAAAACCGGTCCCAGCCGACCCGCATCGGCCACTGGCTGAATCGCGCCCGCAAACGCCTCGAGCGTCGGCCCGCATTCGTTGAGCCGCTGAAAATGCGTGATCCGCTGCGGAGCCTTGAACGAAAATCGAAATCCCTCGCCCGTTTGCGCCAGCCACGAGTCGACCGCCGTCCGCCGCGGAAAGCTGCGGAACGTATAGTTCACCTCGACGGA
>JASHPM010000066.1 GCA_030038115.1 Acidobacteriaceae bacterium
AGGGAGACGGCCAACAGCTTTCGCGTCAACGGCGCCGACGCGCAGGAAGACGTGAACATGGGCGTGGCCATCGTGCCCGGGCTCGACTCCATTGCCGAGCTGAACGTGGTGACCGGCAACGATGCGCCGGAGTATGGGACGGCAAGCGGCGGGCAGATCGGCGTGGTGACGAAGAATGGGACAAACGCGTGGCACGGTTCGACATTCGAGTTTTTGCGCAATACGAATCTCGATGCGCGCAACTATTTTTCTCAGGATCGCGCGGCCTTTCATCAGAATCAGTTTGGCGCGACGCTGGGCGGGCCGGCGAAGAAAGACAAGCTGTTCTTCTTCGCGGATTATCAGGGCACGCGGGTGGCCGAGGGCATCGATACGGGGCTGATCTCGGTGCCGACGGCTGCCGAGCGCACGGGGGACCTGTCCGGAAGCGCGAGCACCCTGACCGGCTCGGTAAGCGGACCTTATTTTGCGAGCCTGCTGTCGCAGAAGCTGGGCTATAACGTAACAGCGGGTGAGCCTTATTACACTGCGGGTTGCGCGAATACGTCACAGTGCGTGTTACCCAATGCGAAGATTCCCGCCGGGGCATGGTCGCCGGCGGCGCAGCATCTGCTGAGCTACGTGCCCCAGGCCAATGCCGGTGCGGGCACGTTTTCCACGTCGGCCGCCGAGCAGTCCATTCGCGATGACAAAGGCGCGCTGCGCATGGACTGGAATACGCGCCTCGGCTCGATCGCGGGCTACTACTTTTTCGACGACTATCGCGTCGACGATCCTTACCCGACCGGCGAGGGCGGCGCGAGTGTGCCGGGATTCGACGCGCTGAATTTCGGGCGCGCGCAGCTGCTGGCGCTGAGTGATACGAAGACGCTGGGCGCGAACACGGTGAATCTGGCTCGCGTGAGCTACATGCGCAACGCGGCCAACGTCGGCGTGCCGCAGGGCGGAGTGGGGCCTTCGCTGACCTCCCAGGGATTTTCCGGGATCGCTGTGCTCGATCCGCGGATCGAGGGCGTGGAGAACACCATCTTCAACGACTTCACCATGGGCGTGGACACGACCGCGTTGTTCCAGGCGGAGAACATCGTGGAGGGCAGCGACGATTTTTCCCACATCGTAGGCGGGCACAATCTGAAATTCGGCGCGGACGTGCACGGCGACCAGATCAACAACCATCCCGACGTGTATTTCAACGGAAGCTACGCGTTCACGGGCAGTGAGACGGGGCTGGACTTCGCCGATTTTCTGCTGGGCGTGGATTCCAACTACACCCAGGGCGACGCGCAGCATTTCTACAACCGCAATCTGCTCGCCGGGGCCTACGCCCAGGATTCCTGGCAGGCGCGGCGCGGGCTCACTCTGAATTACGGCGTGCGCTGGGACATGCTGCCCCCCTGGTACGAGAAATACAACCAGTTGCAGACCCTCGTTCCCGGCGAGCAGAGCGTGGTGTTTCCGAATGCGCCGGTCGGCATCGTCTTCCCGGGCGATCCGGGCGTGCCACCGACGCTCGCCTCCGTGCAATATGCGGATTTTGGGCCGCGCGTGGGCCTGGCATGGAGCCCGGCGTTTCTGGGTGCGGGGAAAACCAGCCTCCGCGCAAGCTGGGGGCAGTTCTACACCCCCATCGAGGGCCTGTCGCCGGCCATCATGAGCGCGAATCCGCCCTATGGCTATACCTACACCAGCGCGGTGCCGACCCTGTTCGATACGCCGTGGACAGCGGCTGCCGATGGATCGAGTTTGAATGCGAATGGCCAGCCCCGATTCCCTCTGGCCATCCCGCCCTACGGCGCGTCGCGCACACATCCGGTGACGAGCGTGAACTGGGCGGAGTATGAGCCCTTCACAGGGATTCCGGCGGTTGCGCCCGGCAACGTGACTCCATATGCGGAGGACTACATGGTTTCCGCCGAGCGCCAGCTGGTGCGCGGGACAATCCTGGATGTGAGCTACGCGGGAACTCAGGCGCATCATCTGCTCACCCTGCTCGAAGCCAACCCCGGCGATCCGTCGTTGTGCCTGGGTTTGAGCCAGGTCAGTCAAGTCGCGGCAGGCTCGGCCACGTGCGGGCCGTTCGGCGAGAGCGGAACGTATACGCGCGCGAATGGCCAGCTGGTGCAGGGGACGCGGACGACGTTCTCGCCGGCGTTCGGCAGCGTTAGCTGGCAGAAGACCATCGGCAACTCGCATGACAACTCGCTCCAGGTCAGTCTGAAGCGCGAAGCGGGTCCGCTGGGATTCAGCGTAGCCTACACGTGGAGCCAGTCCATCGATCAGAGCTCGAGTCTGTCCGATCCCGTCGACCCGGTCGATCCGAGCGTGAGCCGGGGACTCTCGGCCTTCGATCTGACGCAGAATTTCGTGGCGAATTATCACTATCAGCTGCCGCTGAAGCAGCTGTTGCGCGGTGCCGGGCCCACGCCCCTCACCAGCGGGTGGGAAGTTTTCGGACTCACGCGCCTGACCACCGGCTTTCCCGTGACCCTGGTCAACAACAACGACACCTCGCTCCTGGGGACGCAGCCCAACGGCGTGAATAACGAGGGCGCGGACCAGCTAAACTTCACGCCTGGATCGCTGCAGCTGAAGGGAAGCCCCACGGCGGGCGCGGGATTCAACACAGCACTTTTCAGCCTCCCGGCGCTGGGCGATTTCGGCAACGCGCGGCGGCGGTTTTTCCACGGGCCCGGGTCAGACAACACCGACTTCGCGCTGGCCAA
This sequence comes from Acidobacteriaceae bacterium, assembly GCA_030038115.1. Classification (GTDB taxonomy): domain Bacteria; phylum Acidobacteriota; class Terriglobia; order Terriglobales; family Acidobacteriaceae; genus Palsa-343. The sequence continues at coordinate 2,724 of JASHPM010000066.1, forward strand.
GTCCACCACGGTGCTCGACGGCAGAGAGCTCGAGCTGCGCGCCGAGGCGTTCAACGTCTTCAATCACGCGCAGTTCTTCGGACCGGCTTCGGTCGAGGGAAATATCGGCAGCGCGACCTTTGGGCAGATCGTGTCGGCTGCCCCGCCGCGGCTGATGCAGATGAGCGCGCGGCTACGGTGGTAGAAGAGCGGCCGGAAGCTGGAAGCTGGAGGCTGGCAGCCGGATGCTGGAGGCTGGCCGCTGGAAGCTGGTTGCTGGTAGCTGGCTGCTGGCTGCCGGTAGCCGCTTCGGTATAATCGCCGCGACTTCCATGGAGACCTTCGGCCTTTCACCGGAGAATCTGCGCATCTTGCGCAGGCTCAGGACCCCGATGCGCATCCAGCAGTTCATCGACGCCATCCCCTACCAATACGCGAACACGGCGCGGTCTCCCCAGCGCGTGCTGCGCGAGCGCAAAGGGCATTGCCTTGAGGGAGCGCTGCTGGCCGCCGCCGCG
>JASHPM010000552.1 GCA_030038115.1 Acidobacteriaceae bacterium
CGGCGCGGTCGATAACCTGCGCGGCCTCAAGGAAAACGTGATCGTCGGCCGCCTCATCCCCGCCGGAACCGGCATGGAATACTACCGCAACGTCCAGCTCTCACCGGAGCTGGAAGAAGCTGCGGCGAAGATCCAGCAGGAAGTCCAAACCGCCTGGGAAGAAGCCGAACGCGAACTGGAAATGATGCGCCAGGAAGGCGAAGCCGAAGAAATGGCCGCCTCCGAGTAAGCGCAGCATCACCACCCACCACCCCTGTCATCCTGAGCCTCGTTCGCGCGTCAGCGCGACGAGGCGAAGGATCTGCGGTTGTTTCTGAGGAACTTCAACAGAAAAGCCCGGCGCGTCTCCGGGGCTCTTCGCCAAACTCTGTCTCGGACGTGCGAACCCCTCGGCTTCGGTCAGGATTCTCAGCACCCCTTCGGCGTTCGGCGTTTCGAGGTCCGCAGCACGTCCGTCGCCAGACTTTGGCTCGTGCGTGCGCTTCGCTTCCCCACCCCAGCGAACTGCGTTCGCCGGGGACCCCGGGGCACGCACCGCCCCGCCCCCATCAGCACCGCCCCCTCACCCCCCCGCCTCTCGCTGCTGACCGCCGCGCGCTGAACCCGGCACCATCTGTCCCTGCCCCAGCCCAGCTCGTTATGTGTCTCCCGCCAAACAACGCCCTTCCCCGCGTTCGAATCCAACCCCCCGAGGAGTACCCATGAACGCATTTTCCCGCGCTTTCGCTGTTTCCACCCTCGCCCTCACCCTCACCGGCGGAGCCGCCCTCGCCTTCGCTCAGGACCACCCCGACGATCAGGCCCACCATCAGCAATATGTGAAACACGATGAATGGCACAAAGGCGCCAAAATCACCCACGACGACTGGGGCCGCGGCGATGCCGTCGCCGACTGGCACACTCACCACCTCAGAAAGCCCCCGGCTGGTTATGAGTGGCGCCTCATCGACGGCAATTATGTCTGTGCCAACAGCGACGGCGTCATCTTCTCCGTCGTCGTCGCCCCCCACTGATCCGCCGGCGCAGCTCGCACCATCGACGAACCACCGCGCGCCGATCGTCCCCAACGCCTTCCCCAACCGGAATGATCGGCGCGCCTCCAAAAACCACGCCTTGCTTCCCGCCCCTTAGTGCTGCTTGTGCCGGTAGTCCCAATAGGCCTTCTTGTCCGCATCGCTGCGCTTGTCGAAATCCATATGCTCCCGATGCGTGTCATGTTCCCACTGGTGGTAATACGGCTCCTCGGTGGCCCACACATGGTAGTCGTGATAGTACGGATCGTAAACGCGCACCCGCGCCGCGCATCCCGTCGTGAGCAGCGGAACAGTGAACGTCGCTGCAACCAGAACTAAAGTCAACTTCCGAAGCATCGAACCCATTCTGTGTCCTTTCCTTTGCATCGGTTCGCCCGATCACAACTGCCCTGATGCGCCAGGCCGGACACCCGGTTGCTCTGCCGGTTCGCGCCGGCCCGAACGATGCCGTAACCGGCTTCCCTCTCCCTCTACGCCACTGCCAACCCCCCACCCCGCCGATCGCCCAGCTTGAACCGCCCCACCAGTCCCTGCAGGTCCTCGGCCAGGCTCGACAACTCCGCATACGTCGCCGCCGCCCGTTGCACCGTTCCTTCCGACTGCTGCGTGATCTTCGCCAGATCCGCCACGCTCCGGTTCACCTCCGCGACCCCCGTGCTCTGCTGGTTCGCGGCCGTGGCAATCTGCGCAATCATGTCGCCCACGTGCTGCGCCGCGGTGATAATCTCATCCAGCGCCGATCCCGCCTTCGATGTTTCCGCGACGCCCAGCTCCGCCAGCTTCGTTCCTTCTTCCATCTGGCCCACCGCCGTGCCCGTCTCCCGCTGCACTGCCTCGATCGTCGCCGCGATTTCCTTCGTCGCACTCATCGTGCGTTCCGCCAGGTTCCGGACTTCGCCCGCCACTACCGCAAACCCCCGCCCGTGTTCTCCCGCCCGCGCCGCTTCGATGGCCGCATTCAGAGCCAGCAGGTTCGTCTGACTCGCGATGTCTTCGATCACCGCCACGATCTTTCCGATCTGGTCCGACCGCTTCCCCAGCTCCTCGATCCGTTTCGCCGCCGCGCGTACCGACTCCGCGATCGATCCCATCCTCACCAGCGCTCCGTTCACCGTCTCGCCGCCCTGCCGCGCAACATCGGCTGCTCGCCGCGCATCCTCCGCCGCCCGCCCGGAATTGCTGGACACCTCCTCCACTGTTACCGCCATCTCTTCCATCGCCGTGGCCACCTGCGTAATCTGCGAGCTCTGCTCCTGCGAACCTTCCGCCGTCCGCACCGACGACGACGAAATCTCCGCCGCTGCCGCCGTCACCCGCGCCGTGTTCGCCGCCACTTTCGCCATGATCTCCTGCAGGCTGTCCATAAAATTGTTGAACCACCCCGCCACCACCGCGATCTCGTCGTTCGAATCGATCTCGATCCTCCTCGTCAGATCCCCCTCGCCCTGCGCTACGTCCCGGATCCGCTCGCCCAGCCGGTCCAGCCGCATAAGGATCGACCGCGATATGTTGATCGAGACGGCCAGCAGCACCAGCAGGCAGCCGGCTGCGATCGCCCCCGCCTTCGCCGCGTGGCTCATCCACACCGCGTTCACGTCATCGATGTACGCGCCCGTGCCGATCACCCAGCCCCACGGCTTGAACTCCCTCACGTAACTGAGTTTCCTCACCGGCTTCACGTCGCCCGGCCGCGGCCACCAGTAGTAGAGCGTTCCGCCCCCGTCCTGCTGAGCCAGCCGTGCGAACTCCACGAAAATCCGCGTCCCCCGCGGATCCTTCAGATCGCTGACGTCGTGTCCCTCCAGTTCCGGCTTAAACGGATGCATCACCATCATCGGACGCGTGTCGTTAATCCATAGATAATTCCTGTCGCCGTAGCGCATCGCCCGCAGCGCCTCGCGCGCGTTCTCCTGGGCCTGCTGCATGCTCAACGCGCCCGCCTGTGCCTTCTCGTACTGCGCCGCGATCGTCGAATAACCCAGATCCACCAGCGATCGAGCCTGCTCCTCCCTGCTCGCCAGCAGCTGCGTGCGCTCACACGTCAGCCAGAAACCCGCCAGCACCATCAGGCCGCACGCGGCCATCACCATCAGCAGCCTGAACTTCTGTTTGACACTCATGCTGTCCCTGCCTCCGAATACCCGCATTCGCTCGCACCGGCGCGCGGTCGGCAGCGTCAACAGGGTCCACGGTCGCGGCGCACTACTGATTACGCTATCGGCGCAGCATCGCGTCCCATGAGCGCCCCGTGGACCTTCTCCAGCAGGTCAGACGATCAATATCAATAAGATTCGCGCCCCGAAAAATGTCCCCGGGACGGACCGCTACACCAGACCCCACGCCCCAGGGTCCGCTCCGCCCGGAATCCCCTTCGTTACCAGCAACCTGGCCGGCCAAACGCCGTCCCGGGCTCAAACCTCGTAACGCTCCATCCCGCCCAAACGGGATTCATGTTGCTCCCCCTTGCTGATTTTGTTTATGATCCGAACGAATGCAGACGCTGCGCGAAAAACTGGCTGACCCCTCCCGCTTCCTCATCGCGGCGGAGCTTCTCTCCGTGCGCGGCTCTATGTCCGAAAGCACCGCCATCAAAGCCCGCGCCTTTGCCGGCGACCTCGCAGCCAGCCCCGAAATCGACTGGATTTCCATTACCGACAATGCCGGCGGCCACCCGCAACTCGCACCCCTGGCCCTCGGACGCCCCATTCTGTATGCCGGCAAGGAAGTTGTCATTCACCTCACCTGCAAAGACCTCAATCGCAACGGCCTCGAAAGTGAAGCCTGGATGCTCTCGAGCGAGGGCTTCCACAATATCCTCGCCATGACCGGCGATTATCCCGTCGCCGGCAGCGAGGGCCTCGCGAAGCCCGTCTTCGACATTGACTCCATCGGCCTCATTTCGTTGTTGTCCCGAATGAATCATGGCCTCGGCGCCCAGGAAGCCCGCAACCACAGCCATCGCCTTGAAAAAACCCACTTCTGCATCGGCGCGGTCACCTCGAATTTCAAGCTCCGCGAAGGCGAGGTGATCCCGCAATACCTCAAACTCCAAAAGAAGGTTGAGTGCGGCGCCCGCTTCATCGTCAACCAGATCGGCTTCGACTCCCGGAAAACCTCCGAGCTGCGCCTCTACATGGACACGCACGGCATGCGGGACACGCCCCTCATCGGCAATGTTTTTCTGCTCAACCCGCGCGCCGCCCGGATGTTTCACGAAGGCCGCATCCCCGGCGTCGTCCTTACCGCGCCCCTCTGGGAGCTGTGCCGCCAACACGCCCAGTCCCCCGACAACGGCAAAGCCTTCTTCCTCGAATTCGCTGCGAAACAAGTCGCCATCTGTCGCGGACTCGGATTCCGCGGCGCGTATCTTGGCGGCGTTCACAGCTTCTCCGCCGTCGAAAGCATCCTCGCCATCGAGCGAACCTTCGCCCCCGGCGACTGGCAACAGTTCGCCCGCGAAATCCAGTTTTCCCGCCCCGGCGAATTCTTCTGTTACGCGCACGATCCCGACACCGGCCTCGCCACCCCCCAGGAAAACCCGCGCCCGCGTCTTCCCTCAAAACACGTCACCGCGGCCTGGCAATTGTCGAAGTTCTCCCATGCCACCATGTTCGCGCCCGGCACAGCCATCGCTCAGCTCGGTGGCAAGCTCTGTGCCCACTCCAAAGATCCCTCCCAGGGACCGAGGCCTCTGCGCGTACTTGAACAGCTCAGCAAGACCGTCCTCTACCACTGCAAAGATTGCGGCGACTGTTCCCTGCCCGAGATCGCCTACCTTTGTCCCGAATCGCAGTGCGCAAAAAATCAGCGCAACGGCCCCTGCGGCGGCACGCGCGAAGGCCGCTGCGAAGTCGCTGGCTTCGGCGACTGCATCTGGCTCCGCGCTTATGAGCGCCTCAAACACGATGGCCAGGAGCAGACCCTTCTCGACCACGCACCCGTTGTCCAGAATCAGGGTCTGCGCCGAACCTCCGCCTGGGCGAACAGCTGGCTCGGCCGCGATCACGCTGCAAAACACCACGCCCCTGCCGCTGTCGGCCACGCCACTCCCACGCCGGAGCCTGTCAAATCATGAGCAGCCCACTCCACATCGTCGGCGAGCTCATGAACAACTCCTTCGCTCGTGCCCGCAAGGCCTTCCTCCATCGCGATCCGCGCGGTTATCAGGCGCTCGCCAAAATGCAGGCCGACGCTGGCGCTGCCTGGCTTGACCTCAACATCGACGGCACGCAGCTCGTTCAGGTGCGCCGCCAGGAAATGCTCGACTTTCTCCCCGACGTCATCCCCGCTATCCAGGAAGTCACTTCAACGCCCCTCTGCTTCGACAATCCATCCTTCGAATACCAGAAGGTTGCGCTCGAGCATTACGACCGCAACAAATCCGGCCCGCCTATCATGAATTCCATTGCCGCCTCGCGCGAGCACCTAGATGAGATGATCGACCTCGTGAAGCACTACGACACCCTCGTCATCGTCATGGCTTCGGAAACCTTCGCCCCCGGCGGAACCTCGCAGTGTATGAATCCGCAGGATTCGCTTCGCGCCGCGAAACATTTTGTCGAATTGCTCTCCACCAAAGCCGGCCGCCGCAACGACCAGATCCTCATCGATCCCGGACTCGCGCCCGTCGGCGCCGATACCTACGGCCTCGTCAACATCGGCCTCGATGCCATGCGCCTCATCAGCTCCGATCCCGACCTCAGAGGCGTGCATATGATCGTCGGCCTTTCCAATTTCGCCTGGGGCACGCCCAAAGGCGTTCGCGGAGAACTGGAGAAGGCTTATCTCACGCTCGGCACTGAAGTCGGCCTCGACTTTGCCATTGCCAATCCCGAAAAATCTCCCGCACCTCTGCCTGCGGACCACCCCATGGTCGCCAAACTACGCGACGCCCTCGCGCGAGGCCGCCCGCACAACGGCGAAACCGTTGCCGTCTCCGGCTTCCGGCAAATTGAAGCCGTCATGGCCATCTGCAGCGAAGCCCAACCCGTCGATTTCTGAAATGAATCCCGTCATTCCTCCAGCCACCGGTCAGCGTCGCATCTGGCTGCGTGTCGGAACCCTGCTCGACGGCGTCAGCACCACTCCTCTGCGCAACGCCCACGTCGTTTATGACAAAAATCAAATCCTCTTCGTCAGCGAAAGTTCTCCGCCCGCGGATCTCCTGCCTGCCGGCCAGCGTCAGCCCGATTACGATCTGCCCGATTACACGCTGCTCCCTGGCCTGATCGAAGCGCACGCCCATCTCTTCCTCGAAGGCGGCGAGTTAGACCCGGAAAAACGCACGGCATACCTGAGGCAGACTCCTGACCGGCTGCTCTCGCTCGCCCATCCACGTCTGGAGAAACTCATCCGCTTCGGCATCGTCGCCGTGCGCGACGCAGGCGACAAGGTTGGCGTCGGCCTCGCCCTAAGCCGGCTTTCCGCGAACGCCGCTCGCCCGCTCATGCCTTACGTTGACAGCCCCGGCGCGGCCATTCAACACCGCGGCCGCTACGGCGGCTTCATGGCCGAGCCGCTCGAAGATTTCTGTTCGCCGCGCGAGTGCGTCGAAGCCCGCGTCAAAGCCGGCGCCGGCCGCATCAAGCTCATTCCCACCGGCATCATCGATTTCAAAAAGGGTGCTGTCACTGCCCAGCCGCAAATGACCACCGAAGAACTTCGCGAGCTGGTCGCGGCCGCAAATTCATTCGGCAAACAAACCTTCGCTCACGCCTCAGGCGATACAGGCATCGACCGCACCATTGACGCCGCCGTCGACTCCATCGAGCACGGTTTCTTCATGCGCGACGATCAGCTGGCCAGAATGCGCGACCGCCGGATCGCGTGGGTTCCGACCATCGCTCCCGTTCAGAAGCAGTTCGACCACGCCGACGTGATCGGATGGAGCCCAGCGACTATCTCCAACCTAAGCAGAATTCTCGACCACCACGCGGCAAGCCTTGTCAAAGCTCACGCCCTGGGTGTGCCCGTCATCGCCGGCAGCGACGCTGGCTCCTTCGGTGTGCCCCACGGTCTCGGCTTCCTCTACGAGCTGGATTTGATGCAACGCGCCGGACTCGCTCCGCTGGCCGTCATCAACTCCGCCACCGGAACCGCCTCAAACCGCCTCGCCTTCCGGGAGAAATTCGGTCAAATCCAACCCGGTTTTCTCAGCCGCTTCATCCTCACCCGTCATTCACCGCTGCAAACCGTCGCCAATCTTCGAAAACACAAGCTCGTCATCTTCGACGACGCGATCCTGCACTGCGACGAAACGGCCGATGTAGCCGGTCTGTAACCAGCAGTATCCCCACCTCCGCAAAACCGCAGCGCCCCCGGTTCCTTCTACTCCGGGCCCTTCGCCGCCATTCGGTCCGATCCGGCCAACCGCTCCACATCCTCCGGCCCCATGACCTTCCCCTCCAGCATGCCTTCGATCACGTCGTGTTCCACCAGCTCCGGCATCGGCGCCACGATCTCGCTCCCCGACTTCTGCCCCGCAAAGTGAATCATGAATACCGGCCTCGTATCGAATTGTCCCCGCGAGACGCGTTCCTCTTCCGCCGTCCAGTTGATGGTGTTCCGCCACATAGGAACTCGCCACGAATGATCCGACGAGACAATCACTGTGGTCGGATCCGCACCCGAGCTCTCTTCGATCTCCCGCATCAGCCTGCCCAGCGTGTCGTCAGCCAGCGCCAGATTGTCCAGATAGTTGCCGCACGCACACAACTGGTGCGTCCTGCGATCGTAAATCCCGGGTGGATGAGGCACAGGCAGATGAGCGTAGATGAAGTGGATTCTCTCGTCTCGCAGCGTTGTCTTCAAATGCTCCATCAGGCTCGCATAGTCCAGGATCCAGTCCAGCCGGCGCTTCTCGTCGACGTGCCTCCTCGAATGCACCTCCGCCGCAAATGCGCGGGGCAGAGCCACAGCGTAGGAGAAGGTGGAATCGCGGTTGGACACCCATGACTCAAAGGGCAGCTCAGCTGCCGCTCCCGGCTCCCAGAAGCAGTTCGTCAGAATGCCGGCGAAGAGCCGGCAATACGGGATCATCCAGCCCACAACCCCCGGGTTCCAGCCATACCTTTGAGCGTTCGCGAACAGGGTCTGGCTCGCGTCGTAAGCGGTCCACTTATGCGTCACCCGGTCCAGATAAATCAGCCTGCTTTCCGGCGTGCTGCGTATCTGCTCGATGGAGTGTCGGCCCAGCAACGACGGAATCACCAGATCGGTATAGTTTGCGACCGGCTCCAGATTGCCGAACGAGATACTTTGCGCATGCAGCCGTTTCAAATTGGGGAACTGCAGGCCATCCGGCGGATCGCTCAGCGCCAGCTTGTACGAGAGTTCGTCGAATAGTACCCATACAATGCGCGTACTTCTCACGGGCTGCGTTTCCGCATGAGCTTCGACTGTCGCGGCCGGCTCGTGCGCTCGCCAGTCCAGAACCGCAATCTCAGGAACAATCCACAGAGCACAGAAGGCCACCATGGTAAGCGCCAGCCGGGTTGCGCGAATCATCGGCCGCGCCATCCCCGGCTTCAGCCAGGCGAGCGCCGCCATCACCGATGGAACAGCGATCACCAGACGAAAATTCCATCGGTGATACCACGCCGCCAGTGCCGTCAGGAAAGAAGCCCGCGGAGCCGTCGTCAGGTTGAGCGCGGGCCAGATGTTCAGCAGAGACAGAGCGTATGCGTTATAGGCGATGCACCACAGGAACAAACCCGCGAGCAGCCCGCCCATCAGTCTGCGTGGCACAGAGCCGAGCCCCGACAGTATGACCAGCGCGATCATGCCGGCCACAGCGATGCCCAATGCGTCGAGCGCCAGGCCGGCAATCAACTTCGTAAGTGGCAGCTGATGATGATAGACAAACAAGTACCCCGGCGTAACCAGCGGCGCCAGCATCGGAAACAGCAGAAGCAGCGTGGCTCCCACCACCTCCGGTATCCAGCGGATTTTCACTCTCTTGCCTTCAGTACCATCTCACTTGCGCAACGTTGAACCGTCATGCACTGCGCTTCGGACACAGGATCATCGCGAAGCCGATTCCCTCCCCTTCCACGGCATTCTGCCCAGCAGGCCGAACAACCGGCGAACCTGCCTTCTCAGCAGAACCAGAGCCGCGGTCAGCAACGAACCAGTCACCTGATACAACAGCAGTCCGGAACCCGGATCGACATACGCATATGCGGTCTGCGTCACAGCGCAGAGAAATGCAAACATCCAAACGACGCAAAAAACGAAATATAAGCTCTTAGCCACAGTCGTTAAATGTCTGTTCTCTGGCAGTACCTGGAGATTTGCGCAGATTCTAACTCCGCATTTTCAGGCCCGGCAATATATAACTGGCCACCTTCAGTTACCGTCGTTATGCCACGCCGCCACCATGCCATCACAAGTTGTGCGCGGATTGTGGGCTCGTCCGCGTGAGGCCCGCCGCACACTTGCGCGAGCTCCGAGTGCGGTTAGAAACAGAGCGGAGAAGCGAACCGGCCACAGGACGCGGCCGTCTTCCCGTCCAGGCGAGCCCGTGTCGGAATCGACACCGCGGACCAGAGCCGCGGCCGCCTGCTTCCAGCTTCCCGCTAAAAAGCCGAAGGGGCGAGTTCCCTTTCGGGTTCTCGCCCCTTCTTCCGATTTATCGAAGATCTGGCTTCGGCTACCTGATCACGCCCTGTTGATGCCGGCTTCATCCGAGCCTGCGAGCTTGCGCCCGCGCTCCCGAATGCCTCCGTCAACCCATCTGACGTGTGAGCGTCTTCACCGCCATCCGCAAGCCTCCGGTTGCCCGGCTTCCTGCTGAAACCCCCGGTTTCCCGTGAGCTTCCTGAGCTGCGTTGCCGCCTCTCCTGACCGCTGCGTTCTGCTCTCTTCATCGGGAGGATTGCTCCTCCGTTGAAAGAATCATTACACAGAATCCTCTTCCCGCAAGTCCTTTATTTCTGTGCAAATCCGGGTATTTCTGTGCAAATCCTCGTTCCCAAACGGCCGTTTGCACCAGCTCTGATGCAACTCCTCCTTCTACCTCTTCCCCACGCCTCTCACGGATTCCGTTTTCCGTCCCATCGCGTAATTTGTAACTGTATTAGCTACATATTCCCCGTCCGCTCGCGACATGCTCGCTCCCCTCACGCCCGCCTTCGCCCTCACTGCTTCGTTTCCAGCGGATGCTTCGCGTCCTCATAAAACTCACTCTGCAGCTTCAGGCTTTCATCGTCCGCCTTCACTGCTCGGATCGCCGCCGCCAGATCTGCAACCCACGCCTTCATGTCCCACTCCCCCAGCGCCAGTGTCGCCTTCGTCCCATCCCCCGCGTAATGATTCGGAAACCGCGCGTACCACCAGATCCCCGTATACACATCCTCCGGCAAATGCACCCGCGCCTGGTCCGCGCCCGACTCCTGCCCTGCGCGATCCATATGCACCAGATCCGGCCTCGTCACCAGCGTGTTCGACGTCTCACTCTCCCCCGCATGCATATCCACCGTCGTCTGCTGCTTCGGCCGCCCTTCTCCGTTCCTCCGATCCCACCAGTACACGTACACCACATAGTCGTGCGGCTCCTGCAACTCCGTCTGCGCGAAATACGGCAGCAGCTCCAGGTTTCCTCCATGTCCGTTCACGATCAGAATCTTCCTGCACCCGTTCCGTGCCATCTCGTCCGTCGTCTCCTGCAGCAGATCCAGCTGCATGTGCCGGCTGTACGCCACCGTTCCCGGCTCGTGCCGCGCCTCGTCGATCTGCCCAAAGTAATACGCCGGAAACACCACCGCATATTCCTCCGCCGCCCCGTGCAGTGCCACCCAGCGCGCGTTGATCAGGTCCGTCCCCAGCGGCATGTGCGGCCCGTGCTTCTCCAGAATCCCAAACGGCAGCAGACACACCCCCTGCGCCTGGTGAATCGCCCTCACAAAATCCGCCGCCGTCAGCTCCTCCCATTGCGCCGACAGCTTCCCTGTCTCCTGTGCCCCCGCCGCGCCATTCAGCAGCATCCCCGCCAGCGCCCCACCCAGCAACAACGTCGCCCATAGTCTCATCCTCGCGCCCTCCCGCATCCTTATACACCTGGTCTTCAGGCTCCCGGCTACCAGCACCCGCTACTGGCTACCGGCTACTGGCTGTTCCCATACAATGTTCCTTCGTCATTCTCCGAACGTCATTCGTCACAAAATCGAGGCCCACCGCATGGCAATCGAATCGCTCACCTTCGCCAGTCTCTCCGGCTGCCTTAAGCTCTCCAACGGAACCACCGACCTCATCGTCAGCACCGCCGTCGGTCCTCGCATCCTCTTCTATGGCGCCACCGGCGGCCAGAATCATCTCGGCAGCTTCCCCGACAGTTCCGTCAAAACCGCCCTCGGCTCCTGGAAACCCTACGGCGGCCATCGCCTCTGGGTCTGGCCCGAGCTCTTCCCCGCCACCTACGCGCCCGATAATTTCCCCATCCAGCACGAAGCCCACGGCGACCTCAGCCTCACTCTCCACGCGCCCACCGACGGCGCTTCCATTGAAAAGCAGCTCCGCATCTCCCTCGCCCCCTCCGGCTCCAAAGTCCAGCTCCACCACACCGTCACCAGCCACGCCCTCTGGCCCATCGACATCGCCGTCTGGGCCATCACCATCGTCGCCTCTGGCACTGGCATCATCCCCCGCGTCCCTTTCCAGACCCACGACGACTACGCGCCCGTCACCCAACCCCTCGCCCTCTGCGCCTTCACTGACCTGCAGGATCCGCGCTTCACCCTCGGCCTCAAATACATCCTTCTCCGCGCCGACCCCGCCCGCGCCAACGCCCAAAAAATCGGCCTCCGCAACAAAGAAGGATGGGTCGCCCATCTCCTCGGCGACGAGCTTTTCGTCAAAAGCTTCGCCCACGAGAACCGCGCCGCCTACCCCGACTACGGCGTCAACACCGAAATCTATGTCGAAGGAGCCTTCCAGGAAATCGAGCTTCTTGGGCCCCGCCGCATCGTCTGGCCCGGCGAGTCCCTCACGCTCTCGGAGGAGTGGCATCTCTTCCGCGGCCTCAAAGTCGATGCCGGTGCCCCCAACCTCGACCAGCTCGATCGCGCGATCACTCCCAACATACAATCGCTGCCCTGAATCGCAGCCGGGGCTCATCGCCACGTTCCGTCTCGGACGTGCACATCCCCTCGCGTGCACGGCCAATCGGCATGTGCCCGAAGATTCGTCCCTCGCACCCGGCGCTGAGCACGTCCGTCGCCGCCGTGGCTCGCGCGTGCGCTTCGCCTCCCCACCCCGTCGAACTGCGTTCGCCAGGGAACCCGGGGGCACGCGCCGCCCCTCCTTCGGCTCCGACATCCGCCCCGACCACCCCGATGTAGGTTGATCCCTCGAAACA
>JASHPM010000553.1 GCA_030038115.1 Acidobacteriaceae bacterium
AGGATGATGGGGCCGCTCCAGTACATGGTGCGGTCGGCATAATTGGAGGCGACAGACTTTTTGACCGCGTATGCGACGGGCCGGGCTTTGCGGTTGCGCAGCCACAGCTGAACGGTAGCCCAGATGTGCAGGACGACGGCGACGATGAGGCCGCCGCGGACTATCCAGAGCAGCTCACCGGTGCTTTTGAGGAACCGGCCGTAGGCGTTGATGCGCGCGGGGCCGTCGAAGATCTGGAGGTTGCCAAGCAGGTGGCCGAGGACGAAGAGGAACAGGATGGCTCCGGTCACGGCCATGACGGCTTTTTTGCCGTTGGTGGATTGCCAAAAAGTCGCTGCCCGATTCTCGCGGAGGCCAGCCACAGCGGCGCTCATCCTGGATACCCAGCTCTGTTGCGATCGATCAAGTGGGATGTTCCTTCTCTGCGGTTGTCGCTGGTTCCGCTGCGGCGTCCGGATTTTTCGCCGGATGCGGCAGTGCACTCAAGACGGTGATCGTGGAAAAGGGCGAATCTTTATTATTGGTGGCGGGAAGAAGCAGCGTCAACCCTGACGAGCCTTGCCGAAGGAAATATCAGCTGCTGAGGCGGCAGGTGATGCGCGCAATCTGCAGCTCTTCCTCGCTGGTCATCACGCGAACCTTCGGACATTGCGCCGGATCGCCGCTGGTAATGCCGAGAAATTCCAGTCCGTCGCAGGCCCAGTCGCGGATCGCCGCGCTGTGTTCGCCAATGCCGCCGGTGAAGATGAGCAGATCGAGGCCGCCCAGCTCTGCCGCATAAGCGCCAATCCATTTGCGGACGGCGTGGGTGAAAACGGTGATTGCCAGGCGGGCTTTTTCGTCACCGTTGGCGGCACATTCTTCCAGCAGGCGCATGTCCGATTGGCCGCCCGAGAGCGCGCCCAGACCGGAGTCGCGATTGAGAAGCGACTCCAGCTGATCGGCCGACAATTGTTCGGTGCGCATCAGGAAAAGCACGACTCCCGGATCGAAGTCGCCGCTGCGGGTGGCCATGGGAATGCCGCCGACGGGCGTCATGCCCATACTCGTGTCGATGGATTGACCATGGCGCAGCGCAACGAGACTGGCTCCGGCGCCGAGATGGGCGCAGACGATGCGCTCGGGCACGGGCTTCTCCAGCCGGACCACGACCGATTCGTAGGAGAGCCCGTGAAAGCCGTAGCGCTCGATGCCAAGGTCGTAGAGGCGCTGCGGCAAAGGGAAGTGGCGCGCCGATTCGGGCATGGTGCGATGAAAAGCGGTGTCGAAGCAGGCGTACTGCTTTGCGCCAGGCAGCAGCTTTTCCGTGTCGCGAATGAGCGCCAGCGCCGCCGGGATGTGGATGGGAGCGAATTGCGTTGCGGCGCGCAGCTTGTCCAGCAACGCAGCGGTGATTAACTGATGCTCGCGCAGGTGCGGGCCGCCGTGGACGACACGATGGCCGATCGCTTTCGGGCGGCGATGACCGAAGCGGTCCATTACACCGAGAATCTCCTTCAGCGCGTGGCCCTGAGAGTCGAGCCGATAGGCCTCATCGAGTTGTGTGGCTCCGCCGGCATCCTTGATCTGCAGGCGGCCGTTCGGATGTCCAATGCCGCTGGCTCCGCCGGAGAGCAGCAGCACCGGATTGCAGTCGCCGCGTGGATGGCGGTAGAAGCCGAATTTGAGGGACGACGACCCGCTGTTGACCGCGAGGACCAGCTCATCGTTCGCGCCCACCGGGTGCGGACTCACAGCGGCCAGGTCCAGTTGCGGATTTCCGGTTTGTCGACGCCCCAGGTGTTTGCGTACTGCAGGCTCTCGGTGATCTGGTCGCGCAGCCAGTCCTGGGTGTGCGCACCGATGTCGCGGAGGCGCGGAATACGGTCGATGGTATCGATGGCCAGATTGTAGCGATCGACATTGTTCAGGATGGCCAGTTCGAGCGGCGTGTTGATGCTGCCCTTTTCTTTATAACCGCGTACGTGGAAGTTTTCGTGGTTACGGCGGCGATAGGTGAGCCGGTGGATGAGCAGCGGGTAGCCGTGGAAATTGAAGATGACGGGCCTATCCGCAGTGAAGAAGGAATCGAAGTCGGCGTCGGACAGACCATGTGGATGCTCGGTATCCGGTTGCAGACGAAAGAGGTCGACGACATTCACGAAGCGGAGCCTGATGTCGGGGAAATGCTCGCGGAGAATGGCTGCGGCAGCCAGCGCTTCCATGGTCGGAATGTCGCCTGCGCAGGCGAGAACAGCATCGGGCTCGACACCGTTGTCGGTGCTTGCCCAGTTCCAGATGCCGATGCCTTTGGTGCAGTGAAGGATGGCGGCGTTCATGTCGAGGTACTGCAGATGGTGCTGCTTGTCGGCGACGATGACGTTGACGTAGTCGCTGGAGCGCAGGCAATGATCGGCCACGCTGAGCAGGCAGTTGGCGTCGGGCGGGAGATAAATGCGGGTGACCGAGGGACTCTTGTTGGCGACTACGTCGAGGAAGCCGGGATCCTGATGCGTAAAGCCGTTGTGATCCTGGCGCCAGACGACCGAAGTGATGAGGAGATTGATGGAGGAAATGGCGGCGCGCCAGCGAAGTTCCAGCTTGGACTTCTCCAGCCATTTCGCGTGCTGGTTGAACATGGAATCGATGACGTGAACGAAGGCCTCGTAGCTGGAGAAGAAACCGTGGCGGCCGGTGAGCACGTAACCTTCGAACCAGCCTTCGAGCGTGTGCTCGCTGAGCATCTCCATGACGCGGCCGTCGGGCGCGATCTCGGTGCCGTCGCTGTCTTCGGGCAGGATGGTTTCCATCCAGGTCTTGGGGCTGGCTTCGTAGATGGCCTGAAGGCGGTTGGAAGCGGTTTCGTCGGGGCCGAAGACGCGGAAGTTGTCCGGGTTGTTGCGCATCACGTCGCGCAGGAATTGGGCGAGGACTTCCGTCGGGCCAACATATTCGGTGGCAGGTTTGCTGACCGGAAAGGCGTAATTGCGGAAATCCGGCATGCGCAGGGGACGGCGCAGGAGTCCTCCGTTGGCGTGCGGATTGGCGGACATGCGGTGTATGCCTTCGGGAGCCAGGGCGCGCAGCTCGGCGTTGGGCGCCCCGCTCGCGTCGAACAATTCCTCCGGGCGGTAGCTGTGGAGCCAGGTTTCCAGCAGCCGCATGTGTTCCGGGTTTTCGGGAACCTCGAGGATCGGGACCTGATGCGCGCGCCAGAAGCCTTCGAGCTTGTGGCCGTCGACTTCTTTGGGACAGGTCCAGCCTTTGGGCGTGCGCAGCACAATCATCGGCCAGCGCGGCCATCCGGCGCTGCCTCCGGTGAGCTTGCCGTGTTCGCGCGCGTCGCGCTGGATGGCGCGAATGTGGTCGACACAGTGCTCGAGCATGGTGGCCATGGTCTGGTGCATCACGGGCGGGTCGTCGCCTTCGACGAAGTGCGGGTCCCAGCCATAGCCGCGCAGGAGCCACTCCAGTTCTTCGTGCGGAATGCGCGCCAGGATGGTGGGGTTGGAGATTTTGTAGCCGTTCAGATGCAGGACGGGCAGGACGGCGCCGTCGCGGACCGGATTGAGGAACTTATTGCTGTGCCAGGAGGTCGCAAGAGGGCCGGTTTCCGCTTCGCCGTCGCCGACGACGCAGTTGACGATCAGATCGGGATTATTGAAGGCTGCGCCGAAGGCGTGGGAGAGGCTGTAGCCCAGCTCACCACCTTCATGGATGGAACCGGGTGTTTCCGGCGTGCAGTGGCTGCCGATGCCGCCGGGAAAGGAAAATTCCCGGAAAAACCTGCGCAGACCTTCGATGTCCTGACTTTTGTCGGGATAAATCTCGGAGTAGGCGCCTTCCATCCATGCGTTGGAGAGCATGGCGGGAGCGCCGTGACCCGGACCGGCGATGTAGATCATGTTCAGGCCATATTTGCGGATGAGGCGATTGAGATGCACCCAGAGGAACGTCTGACCGGGATCGGAACCCCAGTGACCGAGCAGACGCTTCTTGATGTGCTCGGGCTTGAGCGGCTCGCGCAGCAGGGGGTTGTCATACAGGTAGATCATTCCGGCGCAGAGGTAATTGCAGGCACGCCAGTACGCGTCCATCTGGCGGAGTTCTTCTGCGTTGAGGATTTCGGGTATGGTGGCCACAGCGGTCATGAGGAACCTCGATTCTCCGTGTGACGGAAAGCCTTATGAGTTAACAGTAAGATGCGCGTCGTCCGGTGTCGAGGCGCGGACTGTGAATTTCCAGCGGAGCAGCGAGGGATTATGCCGGTTCGATTCCGGCGATTTCTAACTCGAGGCCGCCGAACTCGGGATGGTCGTTGTCGCGCAGTCGCCAGGCCAGATCGACCACGGAATCGGCGTTGAGTTGCAGGTTGCGTATACGGTCGGCGAGATTCCAGCCCACAGCGGAGAAGGTCATGCCCTGAGCGACGCGAAGGCGCGCGTGTTTCTCCTTCATGAAAAGTGGAAGGGCGGTTAAGCGGACCCTACGAGAGACGAAGACCGGCTCCTCGTTGCCCATTCCAAAGGGCTCAAGCTGGCGCAGCCAGGAAAACATCGCCGGGTCGATCCGGTCCAGCGGCAGTTCGGCGTGGCATTCCAGCGGATTGCCCAGGTCTTCTTCGCGCAGGTGCGCAGCGGCCCAGGTGGTGAGGCGAGTGCGCAGTTCCTCGACGCGATCCGAAGGCAGGGAGAAGCCGACGGCGTGGGCGTGACCGCCGAAGCGAGTGAAGATTTCGTGACAGCTCTCGATGGCCTCGAGTAAGTGAAACGCAGCGATGGAGCGGCCGGAACCGTACGCTTCGCCGTCTTCGCGCGTGACGACGATGGCCGGCTTGCCGGTCTGCTCGACGATGCGGGAGGCGAGAATGCCGATGACTCCGCGGTGCCAACCGTCGCCGTCCATGACGATGCAGCGGGCTTCGCGGAAGCGGGCTTCTTCGAGGCGCGTGGTGACTTCGGCGAGCATGGCGGCTTCAGCGGCGCGACGCTCCTGATTGAGGCGCTCCAGTTTAGCGGCAAGGCCGTTGGCGCGCGTTTCGTCGCGCGTGGTGAAGAGCTCGATGACTTCGGCCGCGACATCCATGCGACCGGCTGCGTTGATGCGTGGCGCAAGGCGGAAGGCGACGTCGATGGGAGTGAGCGGACGACGCGCTGGATCGATCTGGGCTTCGCGCATGAGAGCGCGCAAGCCGAGGCCGACAGGACGGCGCAGCTCGGCGAGGCCGAGAGCGACGAAGACGCGGTTTTCGCCGAGCAGAGGAACAGCATCGGCGACGGTAGCAATGGCCAGCATCTTCAGGAATGACGGCAGGATCTTCGCGCGCGCGCGTGGAAGGTCCCAGGCTTCGAGCAGCGCCTGCGAAAGCTTAAAGGCGACGCCGGCGCCGCAAAGGTGCTGACAGGCATAAGCGCAGCCGGGCTGGTTCGGATTGAGAACGGCCAGAGCGCGCGGCACGCCGAGTTCCGGCTCGGGCAGGTGGTGATCGGTGACGATCAGGTCAAGGCCGAGCTGGGCGGCAGCGTCCGCGGCGGCAAAGGCGCGGATGCCGGTATCGACGCTGATGACGAGGCGAACGCCTTCGCGCGCGACGGTATCGAGAATTTCGCGCTGCATTCCGTAGCCCTCGCGCAGGCGATGCGGAATGTGAAAGCGCACAGAACCGCCGAGCATCTCGATGGCGGTCTTCAGGAGCACCGTGGCAACGGTGCCGTCGACGTCGTAGTCGCCGTAGATGAGGATCGGCTCCTCTTTGGCGATGGCAAGGCGGAT
>JASHPM010000554.1 GCA_030038115.1 Acidobacteriaceae bacterium
TACGGCGAGGACGAGAACAAGTGCGTGTGCTTCCACTGCTCGAACCTGCCGAAGCACTTCTTTCAGGACGTGGTGATGAACTACCAGGAGATCATCGCCGGGACGGTGGGCAGGGAAAATACGTTCGGGACGTGCTACGGGCGGGTGAAGGCGGGGGCGATGAGCTACGTGCGCTTCTCGACCGACGATTATCGCGGGAAGATTCGCGGGTACATCGGCGAGGGCGAGTTCACCAGCGATCCGCTGGAAACGTTTGGCGGGGCGGGCGTGGCGAAGATCCCGGCGATGCAGAAGCTGCTGCATTACATTTGCGAGCAGGGCTTCGAGCACCACGTGGCGGCCAACTTCTCGCACGTGGCCGCGCCGGTGTACGAGGCGGCCATCCGCTACCTTGGATGGGAAATGTACTGGCACGAGCGGGGCAGCCAGTAGTCAGTAGCTGGTAACGAACACAGAAGCAACAACGCCGAATCGGCTACGACTTGCCTGTGACGATGGTGGGGTCGGTCATCTCAGCCAGGGGCAGCACCTGATAGGTGGCGTAGTTGTAGACCGGGGACATGGCCAGGAGACGGTCGAGCTCTTCGTTGAAGGCGACGTTGTAGATCCACGCGCCGCCGTGACTGCCGATGACGTGATAGCGGCACTCGAGCTTGTCGCCGAGCTTCTTTGCGTAATCGGGCATCTGGAGGATGGCCCGTGTGACTTCGGGACCCAGGCGCGCGATCTCGAAATGCCAGAGGATGAGGAATTTCATGGTGAATGGCTCCTTCCGGACTGAAGCCGGAGCAAGAGTTATGGAGTGATCTTCAGCATCACGACGCCGTGCGCGGGCACGGTGACGGTATAGCTGCCATTCGCAGCAGTAACGTCTTCGTGTCTCCAGAGGTCGCGCAGCTTTGCGTGACCGGAGAAGCCGACATCGCGGAGATGCAGCGTAACGGGATGCTCGGTCTGGTCGCGATTGAAGAGGCCGGCGGCCACGGCGCCACCACTCAGCGGGCGGGTCCAGATTTCGGTTAATCCAACGGCGAAGGCGCGGTCGCCCTGCTTGCCCAGCGGGTCCTGATCGACAGCGATCACTTCTTTGTTGGTCAGGATGGCGAGGGTATCGGGGGTCATGCTGGCGAGGTCGTTGCCGGCGAGCAGGGGCGCGGCGAGGATCGCCCAGAGGCTCATGTGGGTGCGATATTCGTCGCTGGTCATGCCCCCATTGCCAACTTCGAGCATGTCCGGATCGTTCCAGTGGCCGGGGCCGGCGTATTTGGCCAGGCCCAGCTGGCCGAAGCCAATGTCGGCCATGCGCTGGTATGTGTCGTTGATGTCGCCCGTGGTGCGCCACAGATTTCCGCCCACGTCGGGTCCCCAGGTCCAGACGTCGTCCCAGCCATACTGGCAGAGGCTAAAAACGATGGGGCGGCCGGTGGCCAGCAGGGCCTGGTGCATTTTCTCGTACGCGGCTTTCATCAACTCGAGTTGTTTTTGCTGGTCGTGGGGGGCCTGTTGCCGCATGATCTGGGTGAAGCTGCACAGGTCATACTTAAGGTAGTCGATGCCCCACCCGGCGTAAGTATTGGCGTCCTGGACCTCATGGCCGTAGCTGGCCTCATAGCCGGCGCAGGTTTTCGGGCCGGGTCCGGAGTAGATGCCCAGCTTGAGTCCTTTTGAGTGGACGTAGTCGGCGAGGGCCTTCATGTCGGGAAACTTGTCGTTGGTGTGGATAACACCCTGCGCGTCGCGCTGGCCTTCCCAGGTGTCATCGATGTTGACATAGATGTATCCGGCGTCGCGCATTCCGGTGGAGACGAGAGCGTCGGCGGCGGCACGCACATCGGCATCGTTGACGCGGCCGGCGAAGTGATTCCAGCTGTTCCATCCCATGGGGGGAGTGGCGGCGAGAGTTGGGCCCTGTGCGAGGGCGGCGGGAACCAGGGCCGCGAGGATGAATACGGTTACACAAAGCCTGGAAATGGACATGCCGGGACAATCCTTTCTCTGCAGGTTGGAGGGGACTCACAAGACCGCTGGCCAGTTTACCGCAAACTCAGCGCAGCAGCGCGCCCCAGATGGTATCGACGGTGGAGTGGGTGATGGCGGAGGCGCCGACGCGGCGATCCTGGCGCCAGGCGCGGCCGTAAAAAATGCCTGCCAGCGCCGCGAGCAGGACGTAGCGCCAGTTGAAGACGGTGGTTCGCTTGTTGAAGTGGGAAAGGCCGAAGACGCAGGCGGTGATCAGCAGAGCGGCGAGGCGGCCGATGCGGCGCTCGAGGAGGTTTTGCATCCAGCCGCGGAAGAAGATTTCCTCGGGCAGCGCAACGCCGATGAAGGTGAGGATCCACGCGGGAAGGACGAGCCAGGGGTGGGCGATGCGGTGATGCGGATGCAGAAAGCCGAGGGCGAGGCCGAGCGGGATGGCGAGCGGCGCGTAAAAGGCAAACTCGCGGAGGCCGATGCGCCAATCGCGCGCGCGGAGGCGCAAATCGTAGCCGACGCCGGTGAGACAGCGAATAGCAAGGAAGGCGTACAGGCCGGCATCGAGCAGGGTGAGTTTGCCGAGGAGGGCGAGTTTGGGCGGCCAGGCGGGTTCGAGCCAGCGCAGATCGACGGCGAGGCCGAGCGGGATGAGGACGAGGAAGTCGATCAGGTGTCCACGCTGGGCGGGATCGAGTTTGGCGGCGAGACCTTCGAGCGCGGCGAGGAGAACCGGGGCGCAAAGATAGACGAGCAGCCAGCGCACGGCCAACAGATGGCTGCCAAAGGCGACAATGAGGTAAGGGATGACGAGCACCGCGGGGAGGGCCAGACGAGCGGGGGTGGGCAGCGATTGCGCCGCGCGAACGCAGTGGTCGGCGGCGAATCCAAAGGCAAATAGCGGCGCCAGCAGGAGAACAAGCGCGATCGCAGCGGGTATGACCGGAAAGGCAAACGTCACGAATTTATCGTAATGGTTCGAGGTCGAGGCCGAGCGCAAAGGCGGGGCAGCGGGTTTCCCCACTCAAGCTAAAGGTGGGCTCGAATGGGGCGCCGTCAGGGTGCGGGGCCTATAATCGGGCCGAGGTGCCAGTGTGCAGAACAGATGGATGAATCGGTTTCAGACGATCCGGGTCGCGGTGATTGCCGGAGTGCTGGTTCTGATCGGGATCATGTGGCTGATCCGGCGCTGACGGCGCGGGATCGCTCTGCTCCCCGGATGTGCTAACCTGGCCCGTCCATTCTGACCCCGGCGTTCATGACGCCTGCCCCGATTGACCCCTGTGCGCGCGGGTTGTAACGTTAGAGGTTCGTGTTCCGGAATCCCACGTTTGCCTGAGGCCTTGTGTCCGCACCTGTCGCACTCCGCAAAACTCCGCTGAATGGTCTGCATCGCCGCCTGGGCGCGAAGATGGTGGACTTTGGCGGGTGGGATATGCCGGTGGAGTACTCGGGGCTGATTGCCGAGCACATGGC
>JASHPM010000555.1 GCA_030038115.1 Acidobacteriaceae bacterium
TCCAGCTCGACATCTACGGAGAACTCCTCGACACCTTCTTCCACTCCCTCCATGCCATGGGCCGCCACTCCGCCCAGGACTTCCGCGTGCTCATGCTCCTGCTCGAGCACCTCGAGACCATCTGGCAGCGCCCCGACGAAGGCATCTGGGAAACCCGCGGCGGCCGCGAACAATTCACCTGGTCCAAAGTCATGGTCTGGGTCGCCTTCGATCGCGCCATCCACATTGCCAAAAAGCTGCGCATCAAAGCCCCCATTGAAAAATGGCAGAAGCTTCGCGACACCATCCACGCCGAAATCTGCCATAAGGCCTTCGATAAGGAGCTCGATAGCTTCGTCCGCTTCTACGGCGCAAAGCAGCTCGATGCCGCGCTCCTGCTCATGCCCATCGTCGGCTTTCTGCCCGCCACTGATCGTCGCGTCCGCTCGACCATCGAAGCCATCGAGCGCAATCTCATGACTGCAGGCTTCGTCCTCCGTTACGACACATCCCTCGTTCAGGATGGCCTGCCTCCCGGCGAAGGCGTTTTCCTCGCCTGCAGTTTCTGGATGGTCTCCTGCCTCAAGGCCATCGGCCGCATCGACGACGCGCGCCGCCTCTTCAACCGCCTGCTCGCTCTGCGCAACGACCTCGGCCTGCTTTCCGAGGAGTACGACGTCGAGGGTAAACGCCTGGTCGGCAACTTCCCCCAGGCCTTCTCCCACATCGCCCTGGTCAACGCCGCATTCGATCTCGCGCGGGCCGATGAACTCCATCCCCGCTCGCATCACCACACCGAGTCTGTCTCCCGATCCTGATCCCGCTTTGCCGCACCGCCCGTTACACTCACTTCGAGGAGTCCTGGTCCGAATGCATCGCTTTCGCCTTTGGGCGCCCAAAGCCGGCAAGGTCAGCGTCCAGGTCGCCGGACAAACATTCCCCCTCGGCAAGCAGGACGGCGGCTGGTGGCAAGTTGACGTCGACGCTGCACGCCCCGGCATGGATTACGCGTATTTCCTCGACGACGAAGACCTGGCTCTCCCCGATCCGCGCTCTCCCTGGCAGCCCAGCGGCGTTCACGGTCCATCGCGTCTCCTCGATCACACGGCTTTCCCCTGGACCGACGCCGCATGGGAAGCTCCGCCACTTTCAAGCGCCGTCATTTACGAGCTCCATGTCGGCACCTTCACCCCGGAAGGCACGCTCGACGCCGCGCAAACCAAACTCGACACCCTCCGCGACCTCGGCATCACCCACGTCGAACTAATGCCTGTCAACTCCTTCCCCGGTGTGCACGGCTGGGGCTACGACGGCGTCGACCTCTTCGCCCCGCACCAGCCCTACGGCGGACCTGAAGCCCTCAAACGCTTGGTCGACGCCTGCCACGCACGCGGCCTCGCGGTGCTGCTCGACGTCCTTTACAACCACCTCGGACCCGACGGCAACTACCTCGGCAAATTCGGCCCGTACTTCACCGCCCTCCACCACACGCCCTGGGGCGATGCGGTCAACCTCGAAGACCGCGGCAGTCATGAGGTGCGCCGCTTCTTCTGCGACAACGCGCTCATGTGGCTCCGCGATTATCACTTCGACGGACTCCGTCTCGACGCGGTCCACGCCTACATGGATCGCTCTGCCATCAATTTCATGGAGCAGCTCGCCTCGGAAGTGCACGCGCTTGAGGCTCACACCGGCCGCAGCTATGTCGTCATCGCCGAGAGCGACCTCAACAATCCGCGCCTCGTCACCGCATCCGAAGCCGGCGGCTACGGCCTCGACGCGCAGTGGAGCGACGACTTCCACCATGCGCTTTTTTCCGTGCTCACCAGCGATCGCGCCGGCTACTATGCCGACTTCGGATCGCTCGCCGATCTGGCCAAATCCCTGCGTGAAGTCTTCGTCTACGACGGCCGCTACTCCCCCTACCGCGACCGCATCCACGGCCGCCCCGTGCGCAACCTGCCCGCCTCGCGCTTCCTCGGCTATGCGCAAAATCACGACCAGGTGGGCAACCGCGCCAGGGGCGACCGCCTCTCCAGCATCGTCAGCCTCGGCCGCGCAAAAATTGCCGCCGCCCTCACGCTCACCGGCCCCTTCGTGCCCATGCTCTTTCAGGGCGAAGAGTGGGCCGCGTCGGCGCCCTTCCAGTACTTCACCAATCACGAAAAAGAATTAGGCCGCCACATCACTGAAGGCCGCAAAAAAGAATTTGCCGCCTTTGGATGGGATCCCGTCCAGGTCCCCGACCCGCAATCGCCGGAAACCTTTGAGCGCTCGAAACTCAACTGGAACGAGCGCAGCCAGCCGCCTCACGCCGAAATGGTCGACTGGTACCGCAAACTCATCGCCTTCCGCCGCTCTACGCCCGACCTTACCGACCCCGACCTCAGCCACGTCCACCTCCATTTCAGCGAAACCGAACAATGGCTCGTCATGGAACGCGGAGCCGTCACCGTCGCCTTCTCGCTCGCGAGGAACCCCGTCCAGCTCGAAGTCCGTCCTGGATCGATGATCGCCCTCGCATCCTCACCCGAAGTTCGTCTCGACGCCAACTCACTCACCCTTCCGCCCGATTCTGTCGCCGTCCTCGTCCCGGAGTGAGAAATCATTGCCGACGGCTCATGTTGTTCCCTGTGCCCCGTTCCCTGTACCCCTGTGCCCTGCTCCCTGTACGCTGTCTCTGCGATGGATTCACTTTCCTTCTCCCTCATCCTCCTCGTTAGTTCCCTCGCCGCCGGTCTCCTCGGCGCGCTCAGCGGACTCGGTGGGGGCGTCGTCATCGTCCCTGTCCTCACCATCATCTTCCACGTCGATATCCACTACGCCATCGGCGCCTCGCTGGTCTCAGTAATCGCCACTTCATCCGGCGCGGCCGCAGCCTACGTCCGCGAAGGCTTCTCCAACATCCGCGTCGGCATGTTCCTCGAAATCGCCACCACCCTCGGCGCGCTCCTTGGCGCGTGGCTCACCACCCGCGTCCCCACCCACTCCATCGGATTCGTCTTCGGACTGGTGCTCCTCTACTCCGCTTACTCCTCGCTCAAGCAACACCACGAAACCCTTACCCAGAAACCCGATCGCCTCGCACTGCGCCTGAAACTCCAGGGCAGCCTGCCCACCGGTCCCAACACGCATCAGGACTACGTTGCGCAGCGCGTCCCCGCCGGCTTCGGCCTCATGACCCTCGCCGGCACCCTCTCCGGCCTGCTCGGCATCGGCTCCGGAGCCGTCAAAGTCATCGCCATGGATCAGGCCATGCGCCTGCCCTTTAAGGTCTCTACCACTACCAGCAATTTCATGATCGGCGTCACCGCCGCCGCCAGTGCCGGCCTCTACCTGCGCAGCGGCTATCTCGCGCCCGCTCTCGTCATGCCTGTCATGCTCGGCGTGCTGCTGGGCTCGCTCATCGGATCGCGCCTCCTCGTCCGGGTCCACGTCCGCACCCTCAAAATTGTCTTCGCCCTGATCATCGTCGCCCTCGGCGTCGAGATGATCGTCAGCAGTCTGCGAGGTACGCTGTGAGTTCGCCGATGGAATCCTCGAAGCACCCGCACAAGGCTCCCGGACAATGGACCGATCTGCGCATCGAGATCCTGGTTGGCTTCATGCTCCGCACCGGCGTCCTGCTGGCCGCGGCCATCGTGCTCACCGGCGGCGTCCTTTATTTGGCGCACAGCCACGGCCCCCGTCCCGACTACGCGCACTTCACCGCCGAGCCTGCGCAGTTCACGACCTTCGCCGGCATTATCCACGGCGTCGCGACTCTGAACCCGGAAGGCATTATCATGCTCGGCCTGCTCGTGCTCATCGCCACTCCCGTCGCCCGCGTCCTCATGTGCGTCGTCGGTTTTCTTTTCGAGCGCGACCGCCTCTACACCGTGGTCAGTACCATCGTGCTCGTGATCCTGCTCTACAGTCTCTTCTTCCACAAATAGACGCAGGCCCGTCACCCGTACCCTGTCTAAATTGGCGCCAGCATCCGCACCAAAACAAAAATCGCCACGCCTGCGAAGAACACCAGCGCCATTCGCACGCCCGGCTCGCGATTCACCTCCGGAACCAGGTCCGTCGCCGCCACATAAATCGCTACTCCCGCCGACAGCGGCAGCCCCGCCTGCACCCAACGCGGCAAAAACCCAATAATCAGCACGCCCGCAATCGTCGCCGCTGCCAACGCCACAGCCGAAACCACCGCCGTCCGCCGCGTCTGCCCCGATGCCAGCATCACCGAGGCAATCGTGAACCCCTCCGGCACTTTGTGGAGAATGATCGCCACGAAAATCAGCCACCCCAGTGTCGCCGACAGCACGAACCCCGACGCGATCGCCACTCCATCGAAGAACGCATGCGCCGCCAGCCCGCACAGGACGGACCACCCCGTTTTCCGGTGGAGAAACTCGTGCGCGTGCGTCTCTTCGCCAAAGTGAAAATGCGGCGTGATCGTGTGTTCCAGCAGATGAATCGCGCAGTAACCGGCCAGCACCAGCGCCGGCGCCCACAGCGGCGAAAACTTCATGCTCTCCGGCAGCATGTCCAGAATCGCCACCGCCATCATGAAGCCCGCGCCCAGAGCAATCGAGTAACGCAGATAACGCTGCGTCCAGTTCCGCTGCACCAGCACCACGCCGCCGATAATGTCGGCGACCGCCGCCAGGCTCCCCAGCACAAGAGAAAGAATCATCGCACGCTGTCTTTCATCCGATCGCGCCGATTGCCTTCTGTCGGACCGCTTCCCGCTAACCGGTTTTCCGCTGACCGTTTCTTCGCTAACCGCTTTTTAGCTGCTTTTACCCGCTGTGCCGGATATGCAGCACGTCCCCATCCTGCACCAGATAATCTTTGCCTTCGAGGCGCAGCGTCCCGTGCGCTCTTGCCGCCGCTTCCGAGCCCGCGGCCAGCAGCGCGTCCCAGTGGATCGTCTCCGCCCGAATGAAATGCTTTTCGAGATCTGTGTGGATCGCTCCCGCCGCCTCCTGCGCCCGCGAGTTGGCGGGCACCGTCCACGCACGGCACTCATCCTCGCCCACAGTGAAAAAGCTGATCAGCCCCAGAAGCTCATAGCTGCGCCGGATTAGCCGCACCAGCCCGCTCTCCTTCAACCCATACGACGCCAGAAACTCCGTCGCCTCCTCATCCTCCATCTCCGCCAGCTCGGCTTCCACCTTTCCGCAAAACGCCGTCACGCCCGCATTCGCCCGCGACGCAATCTCCGTCAGCCCGTACTTCGCCGCGGCCGCCTCCAGATCCGCCCCCAGCGCCGTGCTCTCCGACACGTTCACCGCATACAACACCGGTTTCTGCGACAAAAACATGAATCCCCGGATCAGCTTCTTCTCCTCCGGCGTCATCTCCAGCTCGCGCAGCGGCTTCTCCGCCTCCAGCGACGCCTTCGAACGCAGCAGCAGCGCATGCTCCTTCTCCAGTTCGACCGTCCGCATCTTCTTCAGATCTTTTTCGAGGCGCTCCAGCCGCTTCTCCACCTGCGTCAGGTCGCTGAGCATCAGATCGAACTCCACGCTCTTCGCGTCGCGCAGCGGATCGATCGCCCCCACATGCGGAATCGCGTCGTCCTCAAACGCCCGCAGCACATGGATCAGCGCATCGACATTCCTCAGGCTGGTCAGAAACGCCGTCTCCTTCAGCGCCTCCTGCCCGATCGCCGCCACGTCTGCGTACTCCACCGTCGCGTGGATCAGCTTTTTCGGGTTGTACAGCGCCGCCAGCCGATCCAGCCGGTCATCCGGAACTCTGGCCACGCCCAGATGCGCGTCTCTGGAATAGCCGTGGTCCTCCAGCTTCACCCGCGTCAATATTTTGAATAACGAAGTCTTGCCCACCTGGGGCAGGCCGATAATGCCGCTTTTCATCGTGATCCTGAGAAGAAATTATGATCGGTCCAGCCAATCCTCGATCATATGTCATCCAGGCTCACACGGCCTCTGCCTGCCGCGGCCCGACCCACACCCGCCCCACCACCAGCACCAGCAGCACCGCCGCGCACCAGGCAAACCAGTCACCGAACAGCAGAAACAGCGTTCCATCATGACCTGCGGGCACGTCCACCAGCAGTGTCGCGAAGGGCGCGGAGTTGCTCGCAGTCTCCGCTATAACTCGTCCTCGGTCGTCGCTCACATACAGCAACCCGTTCCTCGCCGGGCGCACCAGGCTGAACCCGTCTTCCACCGCGCGCATCACCGCGATGTGTCCGTGCCAGAACCCGTCTACCCGGAAGTCCCATGCCGGAACCAGCATCAGCCCCACACCCGCTCGTCCATAGGCACGCGCCGGCTCAGTAAAGTCCATATCCTTGCAGATCGCCACGCCCCACCTCTGCCCTGCTGCCTTTCCCACTCCGTCAAACAGCGTCCGTGACGTGCCCGGCGTGAAGATGTTCTCGAATGGCGGCAGCAGGTGCTCCTTGTCATAGCTTCTCGCCGCGCGGCCCGGCGCATAGATGCGCGCCTCGTTGTATCGCACGGTGTTCGAGGCATGGCTCATCCCCGCCACCAGCGGCGCGCCCGTTCGGTCCGCGACTCCCTGGAAGATCGCATCCGTCCGTGCCACATTCGGGTCCACCACCACCCCCGAATTCTCCGGCAGCACCACCACCTGCGCCCCACGCGCAATTAGACCCTCCGCCTGTTGCGCATACTGCTCGAACAACCGCTCCGTCGGCACGCCCGGTCCGGCCACTCCCATGCTCACGTCCGAGGCCACAAGCCCCACCCGCACCTCCGGCCCCGGCTGTCGCCTTTCCAGTCGAACAGCCCCGAAGATCAGCACCGCCGCGGCTACTCCTGCGGTGGCTCCCAGCACCGCCCGTGCTCGCGCCGACCCCCAATAATGAATCCCCAGCGCCAGCCCCGCCGGAAACAGCAGCAGCACAAACCCCATCCCCCACGGCCCTGTGAGCGACGCCAGTTGCAGAAAAGGGAGAAAATTCAGTTGCGAATAGCCAAGACACGCCGCACTCCCATGCGGCCACAACAGATTCCGCACATATTCAAACGTCCCCATCGCCGCCGGCAGTGCCACCCACGCGCTCCACATCGCGCCACGCCGCGCCAGCGCGCGCATCAGCAGCACGCCCGCGGCAAACACCAGTGCAACCATGCCAAAGCCCGCCAACCATCCGATGAACGGCACGCCTCCCAGGCGCATGTAGGCCAGCATGTTCAGGCAGCCCGCCAGCCACGCTGCAAATGCCACTAGTCCCGCCCGCCACGCCGGGCTCTTCAGCGCATACACCAGCACCGGCAACGCCGCGAACCACATCAGCGGCCATCGCGGCATCAACCCGTTTCCGTAGTGCACCAGCAGCGCGGTTGCCGCAAACGCCGAGAGCGCAACCACTAGGCGCCCCAACCTACCTGCGAATTCCATACAGATACCTCCGAAATGCTCGATGGCAAAGCGCCCGAAACTCGTCGGCCGATGTCCCTA
>JASHPM010000556.1 GCA_030038115.1 Acidobacteriaceae bacterium
TAATCCTCTTCGATCTCGAATCGCCGGCCGCGCGTCGGCCGTGCCCCCCGCCGCCCAGCACCTCCACCTTGCGCCCGCACGCGGCATCTCCAGCTCCATACCCCGGCCAGCCCCACCCAACCTCGCCATACCCCGGCCAGGTTCACCCCACAGCAAGAAGTGGAAGCCTCCGGCTCTCCCATCGTCAACGGCAAACGCCCCTGCCCCCGGTTCCGAAGTACCGTTACCAACCCATTTTGGGAACGCATCTTCTCCGCCGTTGTTCACCCGTCGTACATCCGCTCTGCAGTGCTCTCTCCGTCCGAATTTCCACCCAAAACCACAAGAATCCTCCCCATCCCCAAATGTGGAAAATCTGTCAAGAAGGAGCCCTGAAAACCAAAGTAATAAAAGCTGACTTATCACGACTTACACGCCAACTTACCCAAAGAAAGTTGGGTAGTGTCCTATCTCACCGGCAACGCACCATTAGGACACTACCGAAAGTTGGCCTTCTAATTCTCCGGGTCTGCTATTCTGAACTTATAGAGTAGAAAAAGGAAAAGGCTCCGCTTTCTGGGCGGGGCTTTTTCTTTTGGACTGGCTTCCGGCTCCCAGCTCCCAGCTCCCGGCTCCCAGCTCTCAGCTGCGTCTCCTCGAAAGGAATCCAATGCCCGACACGCAACCGGCCTCCACCCAACCCACCCAACCCGCTCCCCAAGACCCCCCCGACGCTGCCGCTGCCTCACCGCTGCTCAGAACGCCGACCGCGGAGCGCCGGGCGCCGCCTGTGCCCTGCACCCTGTGTCCTGGCCCCCCAGGGGGATATCGAACTCGATACCTCCTCCAACCCGCTCATTCCAATCACCGGTAAAACCCAACCCATACCAGGGGGGTACGCCCTGCATCTGGTTTTCTGCTCCCTGCTGGTTACCTGCTGCTCCTGCACTTCGTGACCGGCATCACTGAGCCCACAGAGCACATGACCTTATCCTGGAACGTGCCTCGGTCGATGATTCGGGGACCTTTTTCTCGGACGCGGCGAGGACGGACAGGAGAAGTCATGAGTCTGGCAACGATGGCATTTACCGGACTGGTTGCGGCAGTGGTTCTGATCGTTGTAGCGATTACCGTCATCAACAAATACGCGCACTGAACCAGCGTACTGGCGAAGTCACCGCACCACTTCCACCACCTGCGTATCCGGCTCGCTCCATGCCGGCGCGCCTGTGTGGTTCAGCTGCCGCCTCGCATCGTCCCAGTGCAGATGCGTCAGCTGGAAATCGCCCTTCTCGTAGGCATAGGTCCGTCCGTCGTCCTGGTACAGGTCGAAATCGGCGTTCGCGCCCGGCCAAACCTGCACCTTCGTGATGGATTGCCTTTCGGCCGTACTGTCCACCGCGCTGCCCAGCGGAACGATCGATCCGGCCCGTACAAATAAGGGCAGCTTGTCGATCGGCGCATTCACGGTCACCGCCTGTCCGCCATGCATGCGCTCGTGGGTCCAGTAGTTGTACCAGTCCGCGCCCGCAGGCAAATAAACCTGCTTCGTGGTCTGGCCCTGGTCCGTCACAGGAGCCACCAGGAACGCCGGCCCAAACATGTATTCGTCGCCAATGCCGGCGACTTTAGGATCGCCAGGGAAATCCATGAACAGCGCCCGCATGAACGGCGCGCCGGTCTGGTGTGTGAAGTAGCCCAGCGAGTAGATGTACGGCATCAGCTCGTAGCGCAGCTTCAGGTACTGCTCCAGAATCGGCTCCGCCTGCTTCCCGTACGACCAGACCTCGTTGTGTCTGCGGCTGCCGTGCGTGCGCATGATGGGCAGAAACGCCGCGTACTCGAACCAGCGCGTATACAGCTCCGGATAGTCGTCGTACCCTCCGACGTTGTCGCGCGCATCCGACGGATCCAGCAGCGGCGGATGCTCCGGATGGTGCACAGGAGGCAGGTATTGCCAGCCGCCGGTGTCGTTGCTCCAGTAGTTCAGCCCCGACGCCGCCACGTCCAGCCCCGTCGGAATTTGCCGCTTCAGCGTGTCCCACGTCGGAAAAATGTCCGACGACCACACGATCGCACTGTTGTGTTGCACGCCCAGATAGCCGTCGCGCGAAAGAATCAGCGCGCGATGATCCGTGTCCGCTCGGAATCCCCTGTAGAGCGCGCCGGTATGAAAGAGAGGATAGACATTGAAGTATTGCGTTCCCGGCCCGATGTGGAAGTAGCTGCCGTTCGGCGGCAGGTCGGGCTCGGTCTCGTCCGCCCAAAGCGCATCGAATCCCTTGCTGAGGATGTTGTCGCGAATCGTGTCCCAGTACCACTGCGCCGCTTCGGGATTGGTGGTATCGATGTCCGAACCGGCATGGTCGTAGGGCAGACCGTTCGTAGGCGTACCGTCGGCCAGATGCTCGAACCAGCCTTGCTCCTGCAACATACTGTAGAAGCGATCCGTGGGCACAAACCGCGGCCACACGCTGATCATCGTCTGAATGCCCATCTGGTGCAGCTTGTCGTTCATCGCCTTCGGATCGGGCCAGGCGCGCGCGTCGAAGTCCATCTGCCCCATGTTCGTGTAGTAAAACCAGTCCACCACGATCGTATCCAGCGGCAGGTGGCGTTCGCGGTAGCCATCAGCCACGGCCAGTACTTCGGCCTGGCTGGAGTAGCGCTGCTTGCACTGGATGTATCCATACGCCGACTTGGGCAACATCGGCGTGTCGCCGGTCAGCAGTCGATAGCCCTCATACAGCTCGTCGGTGGTCTTGCCGGCGATCACGAAAAACGAAACCCGGTCGCCCACCTCGGAGATCCAGCGCGTCTGCTCGTTGAAACCGGCCTCGATCGTCGTCTTCGAAGGATTGTCCCAGAGAATCGCATAGCCCTTGTTCGTCACCAGGAACGGCACGCAGAAGCTGGGCGCCGCCGGCGCTGTGTAGTCGTTCCAGCAGCGAATCGGATGGCCGCGATGATCGAGGTAGCCCTCCTGATTCTGGCCCAGACCGTAATAATGCTCGTCGTCGGGCGAGTGGAAGCTCGCGCCCACCTGGAAGTACGCCGCGTCCGCCGGCCGCCCATCGAAGTGGTCCCAGGCGATCGACGGCTGCACGTCCTGGAGCACTTGGGCATTGCCGTCCTTATGGTTCGGCACGCTCATCCACCACCCCTGCAGGTTCACCAGCGGCTTGCCGTCGGCGGCGTTCACGCTGAGCGGGATCCACGGCGTCGATCCGAAGAAATACTGGCATGTATCGCAGGCGTACTTCGTGTTCTTCGGATCGTAGTGCGGGATCGGCATCCTCACCGTCATGCGGTCGGAGCGGTACACATCCAGCTTGTCCGTGTGCTCATATATCCAGCCCGCATCCGACGGCTGCGCGCTGATGCCGTAACCGGGCGCCGCAAGGGCGGCATCCTTCTTCAGGCTCATCGTGATGCGCACCACGTTGGGCGCATACGCTTCGAGCGTCACCGTGGCGTCCCGCCGTTCGAGGACGATTTGCTTTTGCGCAATCGCGCTGCCGGCGGCCAGCAGCAGCAGAGCGGAGACGCCTGCAGAAACGAACTTGTGTGTCATGGTCGGTGTGTTTCTTTCGATGTTTTGGGGTAAGGAGCGCACCGGGCAGTTTACGCCGGTGGAAGCAGCGTGTACAAAACCGCCAGGCGCTGGGATTCGGCGTGTAAATCGATTTGGTGCTCCGCATCGCGCCGCAATTGACCGCTGCGCGATGCGATTCGTATGATGAGTATTGATTCCTCCCATGGCGGCGTAGCTCAGATGGTTAGAGCGTGGGATTCATAACCCCAAGGTCGACAGTTCGATCCTGTCCGCCGCCACCACAGAAGTTCCCCTGAAAGGATTTCCATGAACCTGGCGAATCGCCTTTGTGGTATCGCTGTGCTTGCTCTCGCCGCGTCCGGAGCGGTTCCATCCGCCGATGCGCAGACCTCGCAATATCCCGCGCTTCCCAGCGAGACGCCCGCGCAGTTCACGCCTCCCACGGCGATCCTCGACTACGAGCGCCGCGACGTGATGATCCCCATGCGCGACGGCGTGCGGCTGCACTCGGTGATCCTGCTGCCGAAGGCGCTCGTCGACGCGCACGGCGCAAAGCACGCTGCCATGCTGCTCACCCGCACTCCGTATGACGCCACCGCGCTCACCAGCCATGCCGCCAGCACGCACCTCGGCCCCATTCTCGAAGGCTACGACAACGCTGCCAACGTCATCGTCGAAGACGGCTACATTCGCGTGGTCCAGGACATTCGCGGCAAGTACGGATCGGAAGGCGACTTCGTGATGAATCGCCCGGTGCATGGCCCGCAAAACCCAACGCCCGTCGACGAATCGACCGACACGTACGACACCATCGACTGGCTGGTGAAAAACGTGCCCGAAAGCAACGGTAAGGTCGGCATTCTCGGCATCTCCTACAACGGATTTCTGCCGCTGATGGCGCTCTACCATCCTCACCCGGCTCTCAAGGTCGCCGTGCCGATGAACCCCATGGTCGACGGCTGGATGGGCGACGACTGGTTCCACAACGGCGCGTTTCGTGAGCAGAACATGCCGTACGTTCTGGAGCAGGAGGCGACCCGAGGCAACATGGCGAAGTGGTTCACCAGCGACTTCGACGACTTCGAGACCTACATGAAGGCCGGCTCCGCGGGCGAGCTGGGCAGGGAGCGTGGCCTCGAGCAGGTCGGATTCTGGCGCAAGATTCTCGCGCACCCCAGCTACGACGCTTTCTGGAGCGATCAGGCCGTCGACAAGGTTCTCGCGCAATATTACGAACACGCGTCCATGATTCCGACCATGCTGGTGGCGAGCCTCTGGGACCAGGAGGACATTTACGGCGCCATCGCGGTTTATAAGGCGATCAAGCCGCTGGATAAGAACGGCGATGTGCACCTCGTCATCGGTCCCTGGCATCACGGGCAGGAAATCGGCGACGGCTCGAGCCTGGGCGCGATTCGCTTCAACAGCGATACCGGCCTCTTCTTCCGCCAGCACATTTTGCGGCCGTTCCTGGCGAAGTATCTGATGGACGATGCGCCGCAAACCGACCTGCCTGCGGTTTGGGCGTTCAAAACCGGATCCGACGAGTGGGAAAAGCTGGCCTCGTGGCCCTCCGGCTGCCCGAGCGGCTGCGCCGTGACGCCAACGCCGCTGTATCTGACCGCTGGTTTGGGCCTGAGCTTTGCGGATCCCAAAACTTCGGAGCCGGCGAATTCGGGGTCCGAGTTCGACGCCTATATCTCCGATCCGGCCAAACCCGTTCCGTACCGGCGGCGCCCGGCGCAGCCCATCGGTTACGATCTGCCGCTGACGTGGCCCGAGTGGCTGGTGGACGATCAGCGGGAGCAGTCCGGGCGCACCGATGTGCTGACTTATACCTCTGACGTGCTCACAGAACCGGTGCAGATCAGCGGGCAGCCGGTTGCGCATCTGGTGGCGTCGACCAGCGGCACCGATTCGGACTGGGTGGTGAAGCTGATCGACGTTTATCCCGACGAAGTGGCCGATCAGCCGGATCTGGGCGGCTATGAGCTGATGATTTCCGCCGACATTTTCCGCGGCCGCTATCGCGAAAGCCTCGCGGTGCCGCATGCGATCCCGTCGAATGTGCCGCTCGAATACAAATTCCTGCTGCCGACGGCGAACCACGTCTTCCTGCCTGGCCATCGCATCATGGTGCAGGTGCAGTCGAGCTGGTTCCCGCTGTACGACCGCAACCCGCAGACCTTTGTGCCGAATATTTTCTGGGCCAGGCCTGGCGATTACCAGAAAGCCGAGCAGAAGGTCTGGCACGCTCCGGCTCACCAGAGCTACATCGAGCTGCCGCTGGTGAAGGCTGGAAGCTAGAACCGGATCGCGAAGAGACCGTTAGCGAAAAACGGTTACCAAAGGCACGTGGCCCTTTTCGAATCGCCGAACCGTGGGCGGCGGCGAGCGTATTCCTGGCTCAGGGGAGTTGGCTCAGGAGAGGGAGGGCTAATGAAACGAATCTTGATTGCGACGCTGTTTGGCCTGGCCGCGGGGGCAATCTGCGCGACTCTGACGTTCAAAGGGGGCCTGTTGCCGTTTACGGTGACGACGCTGATCTGGATCCTGCTGAACCGCGCGGTGATGGGGTTTGCGATTGGTGTCTCCGGGCTGCGGCTGCACTGGGCCTGGAACGGGATCCTCGTGGGCATCGCGGTGGGATCGGTCTTTTCGTATTTTCTCTTCATGAAAGTCGGCCCGGTGGCGCTGCCGCTGATCAACTTCTTCGCGAA
>JASHPM010000557.1 GCA_030038115.1 Acidobacteriaceae bacterium
GGCTTCGGCGCCGCTTACCGGCTGCATCAGGAAGGGATTGCCCCCGTCATGTACGACAAAAACTCGTACTACGGCGGCCACACCATGTCGTTCCGCTACGAGAGCGGCTTCCTTTTTGATGTCGGCCCCCACATCTCTTTCACCAAGGACACGCGCATCCAGGAACTCTTTGCCGAAAGCGTCGGCGGACAGTACGAAACCATCCCCATCAATCTGAACAACTACTGGCAAGGTTACTGGCCTCCACACCCGGTGCAGCTCCACATGCATGGGCTGCCGGAAGAAACCATCATCAAGGTCATCACCGATTTTCTCGAAGAGCGGAACGCCCCCGAGCGGCCCATCAACAACTATGCCGACTGGCTTTACGCCAGCTTCGGCAA
Organism: Acidobacteriaceae bacterium; assembly: GCA_030038115.1. Classification (GTDB taxonomy): domain Bacteria; phylum Acidobacteriota; class Terriglobia; order Terriglobales; family Acidobacteriaceae; genus Palsa-343. Next base: position 384 of record JASHPM010000557.1, read on the forward strand.
GACCTTCGCCGAGTCGTTCCCCATGCGCTATACGCGCAAGTACCACACCACTGAAGCGGAAAACATGAGCACCGACTGGCTTGGCCCGCGCATCTACCGCGCCAGTCTGGAAGAGATGCTGCGCGGCGCGCTCTCCCCATCGGCTCCGCAGGTGCATTACATCACCCACTTCCGCTACCCCAGCGAAGGCGGCTTCCGCCTCTACCTCAACAAATTTGTTCCCATGGGGAACGTCAGGCTGAATCATGAGCTGATCTCCATCGATCCGCGCGCGCGCGAGCTGCGCTTCTCGAACGGCCTGGTCACCGGCTACGACTCCCTGGTTTCCTCCGTGCCTCTGCCCGACCTGATTCGAATGATCAAGGGAGCGCCGCAGGATGTCCTCGATGCTGCCGGCCGACTCACCTGTTCCACCTGCGTGCTGGTCAACATCGGCCTCAACCGCCCTGACATTTCCAGCTCCCACATGACCTATTTCTACGATGCGGACATCTGCTTTAGCCGTCTCGGCTTTCCGTCCATGCTCTCCGCGAAGAATGCGCCTCCGGGAACCGGCAATATCCAGGCAGAAGTCTACTTCTCGCAGAAGTACAAGCCGTTCACCGGTCACCCCGACGACTGGATCGAGCCCGTCATCCGCGACCTTCGAAAAGTCGGCCTCGTGCGCGACGACGACAGGATCCTCGACAAGAAGGCGATGTTGCTGAAGTACGCCAACATCATCTTCGACCTCGAGCGCGCCGCCTCGCTCAAAACCGTCCACGCTTACCTCGACGACATCGGCATTGCCTACTGCGGCCGCTATGGCGACTGGGGCTATATGTGGACCGACGAAAGCTTCATCAGCGGCGAAAAGGCCGCTGAGCGTGCTCTGTCCGCAGTCGTCTCTTCAACCTGAAATGGGCCCCCGGCTCGGCCTTCTCCCGTACTTTGGAAAGACTGCTTTCTTATGATCAAACTGAACTTTGATGTGAAAAAGGACGGAACCCTCAAAGTCCTCTGTCTTGGTTCTCACTCCGACGATATTGAGATTGGCTGCGGCGGCACCATCCTCCGCCTCATCGATCAGTATCCGAAGTGCACCTTCCACTGGGTGGTCTTCAATGCCATGGGGGTCCGCAAAGCGGAAGCGCAAAAGGCAGCGGAATCGTTTGCGGGCTCCGACCGGCTCGAGCGCGTGATGCTGAAAGAATTCCCCGACGGCTTCATGCCCTTTGTCGGCTCCGAAGTAAAGGCCACCTTTGAAGAACTCAAGCAGAAGATCGAGCCGGATCTCATCTTCACCCATCAGCCCCACGATGCGCATCAGGACCACCGGCTCTTGTCGGAACTGACCTGGAACACCTTCCGCAATCATTTCATCCTGGAATATGAAATTCCCAAATACGATGGCGACATGGGGAGACCCTCCGTCTTCGTCCCGCTTACCAAAGAAATGTGCCAGGCGAAGGTGCGCCACCTGATCGACGGCTTTGCCTCGCAGCGCAGCCGCAGCTGGTTCCAGGAGTCCACCTTTCATTCCCTCATGCGCCTGCGCGGCATGGAATGCAATGCTCCCAGCGGCTATGCCGAGGCGTTCTATTGCCGCAAAGCGGTGCTCTGAGGTGGCTCACCGTTATCGTCAACAGGGAAGGGAGGCGCCTGTTCGCCCCAGCTGTGTGGGAACCCGATGAAAGATCTGAAGCAACGAGCAATGCGTGGCGGCCTCGCCAAGATCGTTTCGCAGATTACGACCCTTCTGCTGCGAACCGGCACGCTCATGATCATGGCCCGTCTCCTGCTCCCGAGGGATTTCGGCCTGGTGGGCATGGTCACCGCCGTCATCGGCGTCTTCAGTGTTTTTCGTGACTTTGGGCTTTCCGCGGCCGCGGTCCAGCGCCAATCCATCACCACCGATCAGTCCTCCACGCTCTTCTGGATTAATGTCCTCGTCGGTTTGGCTCTGGGTGCTGTCGCCGTGGCCCTCGGACCTTTTGTCGCCGCGTTTTACCACGAGCCGCGTCTCGTGGGCGTCACCGCCGTCCTCGCCACCGCCTTCGTCTTCAACGCCTGCGGCGTGCAGCACAGCGCTCTGCTTGAGCGGCAGATGCGCTTCGTCATGCTGTCCATGATCGACATCGCCTCGCTGGGGGTGAGCACAACCATCGGCATCGTCATGGCGCTCCGCGGCTTCGGATACTGGTCGCTCGTCGCCACTTCCACCGTTACGCCTCTGGTCTATACCATCGGCGTCTGGCTGGCTGCGCGATGGGTGCCCGGACGCCCCCGCAAACACCTCGAAATCTTCCACATGATGCGCTTTGGCGGCACGCTCACGCTGAATGGCCTCGTCATGTACTTCGCCATGAACCTGGACAAGGTTCTGCTCGGGCGCTTCTGGGGCGTCGATGCGCTCGGCATTTACGGACGCGCCTATCAGCTGGTCAACATCCCCACCGACAATCTCAACTCGGCGGCGGGTGGGGTCGTCTTCGCCGCTCTGTCGCGACTGCAGGATCAGCCGGCTCGTCTCAGGAACTTCTTCCTCAAGGGCTATTCGCTGGTCCTGTCCCTTACTGTGCCCATCACGCTCATGTCTGCCCTGTTCGGCGACGACATCATTCACGTTTTCCTCGGGCCCAAATGGAACTCCGCAGTTCCCATCTTTCGCCTCCTTGCGCCTACCACCCTCGGCTTTGCCATTCTTGCCCCTCTCGGATGGCTGCTCTCCTCCTGCGGCCTGGTTGGGCGCGGACTGAAGATGGCTCTCGTGATCGCTCCTCTTCTCGTCGCAGGTTATGCTATCGGCCTGCCCTGGGGACCGAAGGGAGTCGCCTGCTGCTATTCCTCGGTCATGCTGCTGGCGGTCATTCCCCTCATCGCCTGGGCTCGCAGCGGAACCCCCGTCCTGTTGCGCGATCTCCTGCTCTCCATCGGTCGCCCGCTGTTGTCGGGTATCGTCGCCGGAGCGCTGGCCTTCGTGCCTCGCCTGCTCTGGGGGGCGACGTTTTCTCCGCTTCCCCGGCTTGTCCTGGCCGGCGCCATCCTGGTTGGCGCTTACCTCTGGATGCTCCTCTATGTCCTGAGGCAAAAGCAGCTCTATGTCGAGATCCTTCGCGGATTCCTCAAGCCCCCGTCCACTGACGAAGCCGTCGCGGTGTCCGCCTGATCGGACACATGACGAATTGGTGGCATCTTCCACCGTTGACATGCGGCTGACAATGGTATGCAACTCGCAGAGCGCCCCGATTTTTGGTATCCATGGTGAGAGCAATGATGACCGTGACATCTTTAGAAAAAACCACTGAAATACTGCAGAAGATCGAAAGCCGCCAGGCCCGCATTGGCATCGTCGGCATGGGTTATGTCGGCTTGCCGCTGGCCTTGCTGTTCAGCGAGGCGCGTTTTCGCGTGACCGGATTCGACATCGACTCCCGCAAAGTGGACACGCTCAACCAGGGCGGCTCCTACATTGTCCGTATTCCCGGCACCGAGATTCAGCGGGCCCGCGAAAGCGGCTTCCGCGCGACATCTGACTACGCTCAGATCGCCGCGATGGATGTCGTCATCATCTGCGTGCCGACTCCCCTGAACGAATATCACGAACCGGATCTGAGCTATGTAACCGGCACCGTGAGCGGTATTGCGCCGCACGTTCACGACGGACAGCTGATCATCCTGGAGAGCACGACCTATCCCGGAACGACCGAGGAAGTCGTGGTCCCGCTGCTGGAGCAGGGAAATCCTGCCGGTCTGCGCGTGGCCCGGGATGCTTCCAGTCCCGGCTTCTACGTTGCGTTTTCGCCCGAGCGCGAAGATCCCGGCAATGACACCGTTGCTCGTCGAGATATCCCCAAAGTGGTCGGCGGCTGCGGTCCCGCCGCCCGCGACCTCGCCTCCGCGGTCTACAAGACCATCTTCAACCGCACCGTGCCCGTCTCCTCACCCGCCACGGCCGAGATGACCAAGCTCCTCGAGAACATCTACCGCTGCGTCAACATCGCCCTGGTGAACGAGCTCAAGCAGCTCTGCATGCGTATGGACATCGACCTGTTCGAAGTAATTGATGCTGCGAAAACCAAGCCCTTCGGATTCCAGGCCTTTTATCCGGGCCCTGGCCTCGGCGGCCACTGCATCCCCATCGACCCCTTCTATCTGTCATGGAAGGCGAAGGAGTTCGACTTCAACACCCGCTTCATCGAGCTGGCCGGGCAAATCAATATCAACATGCCCTATTTCGTCGTCGAGAACATCGTTGAGGCCATGAGCCAGCAGGGCAAAGCACTGCGCGGATCGCGCATTCTCATTCTCGGACTCGCCTATAAGCGCGACATCGACGACCTTCGCGAATCTCCCTCGCTCACCATCATCGAACTCCTGCAAAAGCGCGGCGCGCATGTCGAGTACAATGATCCCTTCTTCCCGACCGTCGGTCACGGCCGCAAATACGCGCTCAACATGACCAGCACGCCGCTGGAAAAAATCCCGGAATTCGACTGTGTGGTCATCGTCACCGATCACTCCCAGTACGACTATCCCGCCATCGTGGCGAAGGCAAAACTGGTCGTCGACACCCGCAACGCTACCCGCAGCATCGACGCGCCCAACATCGCGAAGTGCTGACCCGGCCAATCCGGCTATGTCTGCTAAAGAGAAGGCCCGCCAAACGGCGGGCCTTTTGTTTTGGTTTGAGGTACTTCACCTGGCTATAAGCAGAATGGCGCAGGCGCAATGCCCCCTTTGCCGGTGACTACTGCTGAGTCACCGTCCCGGTCAGGTCGGTCGGCGGAGCGGGAGCAATACTGGAATAACAGGTGCTCGCATTGAAGCTAAGTGGACCGCCCGCACCACCCTCTACACCGCCCATGACGTTCAGATAGCAATTCTGCGCCGGATTGCTGGCAGTCAGCGACGCATGGCCGCCCGGACCGGTGCCGCCTGTTACGTCAGAGCCAATGGCTGGCCACGGGATTGTGCTTGTCCACCAGGAAGGTTTGCTGCTCAGATAAAACGACGGCGGATCGGCAGTCGTGCAGCTTGTGCTGGCGACGCCGCCCACGGTGCAGTTGGTCGCGGTGTTCGTGAAGGTATAGGTGTTGTAGAGATAGCTCGTTTCCCACGCATCGACAGAATGGCAGGGCGCAGTGCCGCCTCCGCATCCGCTTCCTGAACCGTCATCGGACAACTCGCCGAAGCCGAAGGTGAAGTTGTAGGCCGTCACGCCCGGTCCATTCACATCCCGGCAGCCGGAACTGCAGCCAGCAGATGTCCAGGAGAGGATGGCGACGTTAGATTCCGGAGAACCTCCAAAAGCTGGTACTGCCTGCTGATTGGCCGATCCCACGACATCATTCACAAAGTTGTCGTACCACGTCAGATGGCTGATGTTCTCCGCGTAGGAATAGGCGAAATCCAGCCACCCATTGACACCACTTGCTCCATAAAAACCACTGGGCGTGCAGGTCACAGTCCCCGCTGCACCCGTGACCGGGTTGCACATCATCGACGTACCGCGCCACCAGTTGCGATGGTTGGTGTTGTGAGAGTCCGATCCCCAGATTTCATCTGGTTGGTAGATGACTCCTGCATTCCCTTCCTGGAGCATGAACTGAGGATGCGCGCCATGATAGTCAATGCTTTCCACGGGCCAGTCGGTCGCACTGGTATCGAACCCTGCCATGAAATAGTTGTAAGCGACCACATCTCCTGCTGCGCCCCACTCGAACATTACGCCGCTGACGTGGCCACGCTCGAAGATGTTGTTCTGAACTACTGCACCAGTAGTCTTAAAAAAGATGTCCAGCGTTCCGTCAAAAGAGCCGGGGCCATGATCGAGCGAATTCGAGAAGTAACTGTTCTGGACCTGATCGCGATAGCTCCAGGCGAGATTCAGCCAGTTGTTATCGCTGTACTGGAAGGCAACTCCGTTCACCCAGCAATAGGCGCACTCATTCATGCCGACCAATGCGCCCCAGCCGCTCTCGCCCTTGCCGGAGCCCTTGATGGCCAGGTTGCTCACCCCGGCATACTTCGCGGCAGCGGCGAAATAGGTCACTTCCGGGCTATTGGCATAGTCAGTGTAAAGGGGCGGAGAAACTGTGACCGTGCTGCCGCTGACGCTCTCGATCTCTTCGATCTGTCCGCGGGATCGCGACCCGTCGCTGGTCCAGCCATCGCACCATGTGCAGCTTCCCTCGCCGCCGGAGATTGTTACCCAGCTGTCATTGGTGTCGGTTAGCACCAGATAGCCGCCGGCCGCCATCCCGCTCGTCGAGGAGAGGGTCAGGCTGGTCGAACCCGCTGTCGCCCCGGAAGTAACACTCACCTGCGTTGGACTATAAGAAACGCCTCCATTACCAAGGCAGATAGCTTGCGTATCTCCATCGCCTCCGGAGGGCTCACAAGTTGTCATCGTGCCGGTGCCGGTCGCATTGATGAGCGTCTGATTGGCTCCCATGCCGTTCAGATAACAGTTGGATGGAACGGTGAGAGAAGAAGCCAGCGTGAAAGTACCTGCCGCCAGTTGCACAAATTGGTTCGTGCCGCATGCGTTGAGCGCCGCCTGAATGGTAGCCGTAGCATCGCCGGACGGCGCACTGATCGTTGATCCGCTTTGCGTCCAGCCGGACGGAATGCCACCGGGAATGCCGGAATAATCGGCCCAGTCGATCGCGCATTCTGCCGCCTGGTCGGATGGCGCTGTGGTGCATGCGCCGCTCCCATAGGTAGGCGAGAGAATGCCCGACCAGAGTTGGCCGGAACAGGAGCACCACGCCGCCGTGCAAACGATCAGGATTGTAAGCAAACCCTTTTTCATAAAAATCGCTCTCATTTCAGTTCGGATTTACGACCAGGAGCCATGCCCACCTCAGTGAACTGCTGGCAGCCTTGTTATGGAATCGCCGCCGTGTAGACGTTCGAGGGCGCGCTTTCCACTCCCGACGCATCTACGCTCGTGACTTCGTAGTTGTAGGTGGACCCGCTCACTGCCGTGCTATCAGTG
>JASHPM010000558.1 GCA_030038115.1 Acidobacteriaceae bacterium
TATCCGGGCAACGTAATTCCGGCCTCCCAACTCTCCCCGCAGGCTCTGGCTCTGCTGAAACTGCTGCAACCCTATGCTCCGAATACCGGTGGTACGGTCGCGGCGGGGAGCCTGAATGGTTTGAAAGACAACTATTCGGCCAGCGGCACCGGTCTCTTTAATAACAACCAGTGGGATTTGCGCGTGGACGACACGATTTCGCCAACCATGCACGCTTTCACGCGCTTCAGCCGGTTCACGGATGTGCTCTCCGGTACGACGATGTTTGGCGCGGCGGGCGGACCCGGTTTCGGCATCGGCGGCTACGGCGGCGTTTCCCAGGGCGCCAACGACAGTCTTGCAGCGGGCATGGATATTGCCGTAAATCCGAAGCTGCTGACTGACTGGCGCATTGGTTACTACCGCTACAACATCGGTGACCACAAGTACGATCAGTCGACCGAGTTTGCGAACCAACTCGGTATTCCAGGTATCAATATCGCAAGCGACTCGCTCACGAGTGGCGCGCCGGGGTTCAATATCGCGGACGCGGACCGGTCCGGGAACCAGGGACCCAACAACCCCACGGGGGGCGGCGCGCAGTATGGATCGGCTTTAAATATCACCCGCTGCAACTGCCCGCTGATCGAGCGGGAGGATCAGTTCCAGCTGGTGAATAACTGGACCAAAATCTTCGGCAACCACGCCTATAAGTTCGGCGTCGATCTGCGCTATGGGCGTAATCTGCGCGTTCCCTCCGACAGCGACCGCGCGGGCATTCTTAGCTTCGATCCCGGACCGACTTCGAACGGCGGGGCCACCGCCGGGCTGGGCATGGCCAGCTTTTTGCTGGGGGATGTGAGCAGCTTCCAGCGCTATGTCAGCGTCTCCACCAATGCCAAGGAATTCCAGAAGCGCGACTTCTTCTACGCCCAGGATACCTGGCGGCCCAGACCATCGCTCACCATCAATTACGGCCTCCGCTACGAGCTCTATTTCCCTGAGTCAGTGAACGCCAGGGGCAATGGCGCTCTGATGGAACTCAACGGAGGCGCCGGAGGATATTCGACTGACGGCTACCTGCGGGTTGCCGGCTACGGAAACGTCCCCAGCGACATGGGGTGGGGCCCCGCTACCAACGCCTGGAATCCGCGCCTCGGGATCGCGTGGTCGCCGGATTCGAAGACCGTTGTTCGGACCGGTTACGGGCGCAGCTTCGATCTCGGTGTGTTCGGGTCGATCTTTGGACACGTGGTCACCCAGAACCTGCCGGTTCTGGCGGACCAGTCGCTGAGCGCGCCAACCACCACCACCTCCGCCTTTACGTTGGCAACTGGACCAGCAGCCAATGTATTTCCCACCGTTCCTTCTGACGGATTGCTGCCGGCGCCCGCCTTTAATGTCAGCCCCAAGGCTCGCCCCAACACCCTGCGCCTGCCCACCCTCGACGCGTGGAATTTGAGCGTACAGCGCGCGATCACCCCTACACTTTCCGCGACCCTTGCTTACGTGGGCAATAAGGGCACACATACCCTGAGCGCCGGCGACGGTAACAATACCAACCCCAATGAGGCGGGCATCTTTCTGCCTTCCGAGTTCAGCGTCAATGGCTCGACTCTGCATTATGACGGCAGCGTGCCCGGCGGCACCATCGCAGCCAACGGTGGAACTTCTACCTCGAACTTCCTTTCCCGCTTCTACGGCGGCGGGACGGCGGCCTGTTCGAATGCAAGTTACGAAGCGCAGCTGATGGCCCAGAACGAGCCCTTCATCACTCCCGGTATGTGCGGCTGGACGCAGGGCATTTCGTACTACGGGGACGACCAGGATACCGAGTTCGACGCCCTGGATGCGACCGTGGCCAAGCAATACACCCGCGGACTGTCATTCAACGCGCAGTATGCGTGGCAACGGGCATTTGACTTCAACTCCGGCTATGCCACCTGGGACAGAGCCGCGACCCGGGCATGGGACGCCTCCCTGCGAACACAACAGTTCGTCGTGTACGGCCTGTATCAGTTGCCGTTTGGCCAGGGCCAGATGTGGGCCAGCGGCGTGCCCCATTGGGAAGACGAGGTGATCGGAGGATGGCAATTTAGTCCAGTGCTGAACTGGTCGAATGGTCTGCCCTTCTCGCTGAACCTGGGAGGGGGATGCGGCGCTTCGCTTCCAGGCAGTGCGCCGTGTTATCCGGTCGGTAACAAGGGCAGCCTGCATACCAGTCTGTCCGGCTTTAATCCGATTACCCATTCGCGCACCTTCTTTACGGCCGCATCGACCACCAGCTTCACGGAGGCGGGACTGGACCAGATCGGCAACAAAGGAACCAACAGCTATCTTGGACCCGGGTACTTTAACGGCGATCTGTCGCTACAGAAGAATTTCCCGATCCATGAAGCTACTCTGGTGCAGTTCCGGGTCGACGCATTCAATGGCTTCAACCACATCAACCCTGGTAACCCGTCGACCTCCCAGACGGGATCGGATGGAACCATCACGGGTGAGCCGGCGCTGGGCATTTACACCAACCCGCGCCAGATGCAGTTCTCGCTGCGCGTGCAGTTCTGACCTGACCGTGTCCCCAGTCCCGGAGGGGAGCTTGTCTCCCCTCCGGATGCCCTCGAGGAGTACACTTCCCGCATTATGTGCCGGGCTCCCTTGTATTCTGCCCTCTCGCTCCTGGTTGTGAGTACGCTCGCGATAGCCCAGAATGACGCCGCAGCAGGGCCGCCCTCGGTGGCTGGCGTGCGCGCGCTGATGGCCCAGGGCAAACTCGACGATGCCCGGCGTGAACTGGATGCGCTGGCCGCTATGCAGCCGGAGCCACCCGGCGTGGAGCGTTTGCGCGGCATCGCGGAATATGAGAGCAACCGCATGGCGGAGGCTGAAGCGTCGTTTGCGCGGGCGCTGCAACAGGATCCATCCGACCTTGACTCCATGCAGATGCGCGGCGTGACCCTCTATCGGATGGGCAAGCCGGGGGATGCGATTCCGCTTCTGGAGAGGGCGCATTCCGCGGGCCTGATCGCCAACGCCGATCCCAACTATGTTCTCGGCCTCTGCTACGTCGGCGCGAAGCGCTACGACGATGCCCGTCGTGCGTTCGCGGCGCAGTACGACTTCGCGCCGGATTCCGCAGCGGCGTGGCTGGTGACCGCGCGCATGCTCTTTCGCCAGGAATTGACAGCTCCGGCCGCTGCGGCGGCGCATCAGGCGGTGCAACTCGATCCCCGCATGCCATTGGCACATAGATTGTTGGGCGAGATCGATCTGGCGGGCGGCGATGTCTCCGGCGCGCTCGCGGAACTGGAGCAGGAGGTGAAGATCAATCCCCTTGACGGTGAGACCTATGACCGGATGGGCGACGCATACATCCGCAGCGGACAGTATGCCAGTGCGCAACAGGTACTGGATCGCGCGGTGCTGCTGGAACCGAACGCCAGCGGACCTTATATTCTGCTCGGCAAGACGCTGCTCGAAGAGCACGATCCGGTGACGGCGGCGATGTATCTGGAGCGCGCGGAAAAGATGGACCCGTCAAATACGATGATTCACTTGCTGCTGGGCCGCGCGTTCACCGCCGCGGGGCGCAGCAACGACGCCAACCGCGAATTTGAGGCGCTGCAAAAGCTCCTAGGCGCGGCTGCTTCGTCAAACCCATAGTGCGAGTGCCGGAGATGCGTTTGATGTCAATGCGACGTTTCGCGCTTGCCATTTTCCTGCTGGGGGGATTGCCGCTGTGTGGCGCGCAGACAGCAGAAATCAAGCAGGCCGGCGAGGCATTTCGCGCGGGGACGGAAGCGTATAGCCGAGGCGATCTGAATGTAGCGCGCGCGCAGTTCGCTCGAGCGGTGGAGCTGGCGCCTGGGATTGAAGAAGGCCACAGCGCGTTGGGGGTTGTGCTCTACGCTCTCGGGCAGTATCCGCAGGCGATCGCGGAACTGGAAGCCGCTCTCAGGCTGAATGCGGACGATTACAACGCGGAAGAGAATCTGGCGCAGGCTTACAGCCAGACTGGGTCGCCGGAGAAAGCCAATGCGCTGTTTGCGAAGATGGACAGCGACTCGCCGCTGCGGGGAAATCTGCTCGCCGTTTGGGCGCGGGATCTGGCCGCGGTTTCGAACACGGCGGCTGCTGTCGAAATCATGCGCAGGGCGGTCGAGGCCGATCCGCAGAACGCGGCCCTGATGGATCAACTGGGATCGCTCGATGCTCAGGCCGGCCGCTGGCCGGACGCGGAAGCAGCGTTCAACAAGGCAATCGAGCTCGATGCTCAGCTGGCATCGGCGCACATGCACCTGGCCGTGGCGCTGAGTCATGACCGGCAAATGAATGCCGCGGCAGCGGAGTTCAGCCGCGCTGCCGAACTCGATCCGCATAGTGCCGCGGTGCAGTTCGAATGGGGGAACGCGCTGGTTGCCGCCAACGACGACGACGAGGCGATCGGGCACTTCCAGCGGGCGATTGAGATTGACCCGAAAATGCTGGACGCGGATTATCAGCTGGCCCTGGCTCTGCAGCGCGCGGGAAAGGAAGACGAGGCGATCCCGCTTTTGCAGACGGTTGTGGATGCGCGTCCAAAAGAGGCTGAACCCCTCACGAATCTCGGCCTGGCGATGGTGCAAAGCGGGCGTGCGAAGGAGGCG
>JASHPM010000067.1 GCA_030038115.1 Acidobacteriaceae bacterium
GCAGCCACACCCTGTACCTCGGTGTTACTGGCAATCTGCACCGACGCGTCTTCCAGCACAAGTGGAAGGAGCACGCCGGATTTACCGCGCGGTATAACTGTGATCGCCTCGTCTGGTTTGAACGCCACCAGGATGTGCACAAGGCAATAGCGCGGGAAAAGGAACTGAAACGCTGGCGGCGAGAGGAAAAAATCAGCCTTATCGAAAGCGCGAACCCGGCCTGGCAGGACCTGAGCCGCGATTGGTACGACCTCGAGCCCGCCGATTACCGCCGCGCTCTCGATCGCATGAACTCCTGACCCCCGACCAACCTCCGCCAACAACACCCTTGTCATCCCGAAGCCGAGCCGGCAGATGTGGGATGCCACCAACCCGACGCTTGTCATCCCGAAGCCGAGCCGGCAGACGCGGGATGCCAACCCGACGCTTGTCATCCTGAGGCTGAGCACCGCGAGTCCGAGGGATCTGCGGTTGCTTTTCCGTCCCGCCTGTCGAAGAGTCTGGCCAACCGCCGGGTGCCCCACATCTGCCCGTTGCTGGCAGATGTGGGACACCACCACCGCCCGCACCACCGCAATGCGACGCTTTGTGTCAGGGCACGACTTTCAGTCGTGCCGTAACCGCCGCAAAATAACTCGGGCTTTAGCCCCTGAGCACATTTGGTCCACCCTAATGACCCAGACGTCAGTTCACCGGATGGCGCAAGACACCAGATTTCGGCATGCCGTTGAATGGGACGATGCCCGTGAGGAATTTAGCGAGCACCGTCTCCATCTGCTTATCGTAATCGGGAGGATTCTTAGGAAGGTGAGGCCACGCTATCCGAACCGAAACGCCGCAATCGGCGACGATGCGACGACAATCCCAAATCACATACTGAGTTTGGGTGGAGTGTTGTACCGCCGAGAAAGTACTGCACCCCCAGCCATCGACTAGTTGTTTCTCCTGCGCGCTGGGGTCGGTGCCTCTGGCTTGGGACTGGAAAGAATCCTTATCCTTAGACGTTTTCAAGTCGCTGGCAATAATCGACAGATTCGATGAGTCCGAAGTGTCTTTGTCAGCAGGATTGGGGATTTGGAACGCAAACACTGTCTTCTCACCAGTGGATTTGTTCGCAATAACCGGCCAGTCTCCAGGCACGGAGAACTGAACGCGGCCGACAATCGTAAAATCAACCACGTCCGTTGCGGGAGGCACTGCTGGCGCCAGGAGACCTGTCACAGCTATAAGAAGAACGAACGCTTTCTGATCCATGGGACGAATAGTACATCCGTCGCGAAGCGGCGGAGACGGTAAAAGCCACGGGCTTTAGCCCGTGGAACCAGGCTCTCGAAATTTGTGGGCTTTAGCCCCGGTCGCTTTGTGTCAGAGCACGACCTTGGTCGTGCCAAAAAAGACGGCGCGAAGCGCCCTCCATGGGTTCGGTCGCACGCGCGTGCCCCACCGGGGCAATCCGCGCGACCGAACCCCCGCTTTTCCGCCAAAAATTTCCAGAAACTTCGGCACTGGGTCATTTTCAATTCTGCCGGACCCAGTGCCCGTCAGCAGACCTCCGTTGACCGCCAGCTATAATCGCTGTTCATGTCTCCCATGGATCGCCGCCGTTGGATCGTGTTAGCCGGAACCTTCGTCGCCGCCCAGGCATTGCCCCAGGTCAACACCCAGGGCCACGAGCGTTTTATGCGCCGTGCCATCGAGCTGGCGGGGAACAACCCAAAGTACCCGTTCGGCGCTGTTCTGGTCGACGCAGCCAAAGATTTGGTAGTGGCAGAGGGCTGGAACCGGTCGGCCCAAAATCCTACCTGGCACGGTGAGATGGACGCCATCAATCGGTGCGCCGCCAAAAATCCAGTTATCGACTGGACCAAACTCATCCTGTACACCACCGCCGAACCGTGCCCGATGTGCCAGAGCGCTGTAGCCTGGGCTGGCATCGGCATCGTGGTTTTCGGCTCGTCGATTCCCTATTTAAAGAGCCTCAATTGGTCACAGATCGACATCCGTGCCGCGGAGGTCGCTCAGAGAACTCCCTTCCGAAAGTGTGCAATCATCGGTGGGATCCTCGAGCCCGAGTGCAACGCCCTTTTTCGAGCCGCTGCCGCGCTAAAATAGGTTCAAACTGACCCACTACCAAAAACTTCCCCCGCAAAAAATGAAGAAAAACTGTCAAGCTTCCCGCACACGGTACCGAAGTGTTGTTGCTCGTCCCACTCCACTTACACGCCAACTTACTCAAAGAAAGTTGGCCATCTAATTCTCCCGGCATGATATTCTGAACTTATAGAGTAAAAAAAAGAAAAAGGCCGCCTTGGGGCGGCCTTTTCTGTTCGGGAAAGGAGAAGCCCCGTGTCCGCAATGTCGACGATCCCCACTCAAAGCATGCCAAACACCGGGGACTCCCGCCAAAAGGCCGCTACAAAATGCCCCTTTTCAGCAACTTGCCACAGCCCAAAAGCACCCTCCAGCAAGCCCCGCAGAATCAATCGCTCGCCAGTGCCCAGCATGGGATGGGCATGCCCCCTGCGTCGGGCTTTCCTTTCGCCACGTTATGATCCAGGAGAGCCCGGAGCTTCCATGAAAACCCTTCTGCTGGCCGATCCAGTCCGCTATCCGCGCATGACCACCGAGGAACTGCGCGCAAACTTCCTCCTCGACGGCCTCTCCCAGCCCGGCACACTCCAGCTGGCTTACGTTGACCTCGACCGCGCCGTCGTGGGCATGGCCATCCCGTTGGTCAACTCGATCAGCCTCCCAACCGCGCCGGAGCTCCGAGCTGGCTACTTCACCGAACGCCGCGAACTGGGTGTGCTGAATATCGGCGGCTCAGGAACCGTTCACGTCGGCTCTCGCACCTGGCCTCTGGAAAACCTCGACGTCCTCTACATCGGCCGCGGCAATCCTGAAATCACCTTCGACTCAGGAATGCAGGACAATCCCGCTGTCTTCTATCTCCTCAGCTATCCTGCGCACACCAGCCACCAGGTTGATCTGGTGAAGAAGTCTGAGGCCAGCCTTACTACGACCGGCTCGGCGGAAACCTGCAACCTCCGCACCATCTGCAAGTACATTCATCTCGAGGGTGCAGGCAGCTGCCAGCTCGTCATGGGCGTTACACATCTGCACAGCGGAAACGTCTGGAACACGATGCCTCCGCACACGCACATGCGCCGCTCGGAAATCTACATGTACTTCAACCTCGCGCCCGACGCCCGCGTCTTCCACTTCATGGGACCTCCGCAGGAGACTCGGCATCTGGTCCTGGCCAACCGCGACATCGTCGTCTCTCCCGGCTGGTCGATTCATGCCGGCGTGGGAACCCGCGCTTATAGTTTTTGCTGGGGCATGGGCGGCGAAAACCAGGACTACGCCGACATGGATCCCGCCCCGCTCGATAGCCTGCGGTGAAATCGCTGAATAAGGAGCCGCGATGAAACCCATTCTGTTAGCCGTTGCCGCGCTCACGCTCTCTGCCTCTGCGCAAACCGCGCCGCCGCCCGCCGCTGTCTTTCCGGTCTCGGATCT
>JASHPM010000068.1 GCA_030038115.1 Acidobacteriaceae bacterium
CGGGTCACGCGGTATTTCAACAGCACACAGGTGATGCCACGAGGCGTGAGCCAGTCGCAGACCTCTGTGCCTTCGAGATCGATGGCGAGAATCTGATAGCCGCCGCCGGGGAAGACGACGATCGCCGCGCCGGTGTTGTTTCCGGTTGGAGCGTAGATCGTCATGGTGGGCTGCGTGACGTTACTGACATAAACCCACGGCCTGCCGGCCACCAGATGGTCCCTCCCCGTCCTCACGGCAGTCTCCGGGCCGGAGACGGGTTGCGGATCGGGCGGCGCGCCGGGCCAGATGGGAATTTGGGTGTGTCCCTGGGACGGCTGCCAGACACGCTGCTGTGCGTGGAGGGGTGCCGACGCAAAGACGAGACAGAAAGCAACGAGCAGAGGTTGGAGAGCAGGGAACGAGGGCTTCATCACGGTCCCCACAGGTTAGTCGCAGCCAGCCGCGGCCGGGCTCGATGTTGTTGCAGTGGGAATCGAGTGCGTCAACAGAGGTCGACTTCCGAGTTTTTTGCGGGCTGGCTAAATCCAGGGATGAACGGTTCGCCTCGTCCGAAGCCGGCGCCGACGTGGACAGCGAGGAGTGAGCGGAAAAGCGCGGGGTGAGCGGCGAAGACGCGCAAGGTGCCGGAGCGGAGGCGCGGATGACGGTCGAGAAGGAGCAGCAGGGCGGCCATGCGCTGCGGGAGGGCGAGAATGCGGGCATGGCGCGCCTGGTAGAGGGCGAGGCTGCCCGCGGCAAGTGAGTCGGCAAGCAGCAGCGCCTGGCGGAAGGCGAGGGCGAGGCCTTCGCCGGTGATGGCGTCCACCGAACCGGAGGCGTCCCCGATAAGCGCGATATTGCCGCCCGTGACGCGGTGCAGGCGGCGCGTGAGGGTGAGGGCGCCGCGTTCGTGGGTGGTTGGTGTGGCGGCGGCGAGCTTGTCGCGCAGGAAGGGGATGGCGCTGAGAATTTCGGTCAGACGCGTGGCCGGATGACGGGTCATGGCGGAGACGCAGATTTCGTCAGGGCCGATGGGGGTGATGTAGGCCTGGCCGAGGCGGCCCCAGTGGACTTCGACGTGAGTGGGCCACGGTTGGGAGTGGGAAGCGAGGCGGTAGTGAGCGCGAAAGCCGAAGCGGCGGCTGCCCCGGCTGGCAAGGTTCTGCCGGACAGCCTCGAGGCCGGTCCACGCGCGCACGCGGGAGGAACACCCGTCGGCGCCGATAAGCCAGCGGAAGGCGATGGGTTCGGCGGCGAGGCTGGGCTTTTCGTTGAGGCCAGGCTTGACGACCAGAGGGGTGTTCCAGGAGAAGCGGACCCCGAGCTGGGAGGCTCGGTCGAGGAGCAACTGGTGCAGGGTGGTGCGGCGGACGCCGAGGCCAGGGCCGCTGGGGAAGTCCGCGGAGACACGGGATTGGCCCGATACGAAACAGATGCCGGCGAATTCCGCGCCGTGGCCTCGGTCGAGAGGGACGCCGAGCTGGGCGAGGGCGCGAAGGCCGTCGGGCATCAGTCCTTCGCCGCAGGGTTTGTCGATGGGCGGGCGTTGCGAGTCTGCCACGAGAACACCTGCGCCCTGTTGACGCAGGGCGATGGCGGTGGCGAGGCCCGCGGGGCCTCCACCGGCGATCAATACGTCACAGTTGTGGTTGCTCAAAGCCATGCTCCCGACCCTGGAGCGCTAAATATGCCGCAGCTACGGTTACATATCCTCACGGTCACCACTCCAGCAGGAGCATTTCCGCGCAAAAGCCGGGGCCCATGGCGGCGAGGATGCTGCGAGTTCCCGGCGCGGGGCGGCGATGCTTCATGATTTCGTCGAGGACGACGAGAACCGAGGCGGAGGAAAGATTGCCCACCTTGCGCAGTACTTCCCAGGAGACGGCGAGGTCTTCGCTGGAGAGGTTAAGCGCTTCGGCGGTGGCTTCGAGGACTTTAGGGCCGCCGGTGTGCATGATCCACGAGCCGATGTCGCGGCGGGTAAGGCTGTGGGCGGCAAGGAAGTCGTCGACGTTGCGGCCGAGGTTATCGAGGATCACTTTGGGGACGTCGGGGGAAAGGACAATGTTGAACCCTTTTTCCGAGATGCTCCACCCCATCACGTCTTCGGTATCGGGGTAGAAGACGCGATCGCTGGCAAGGATGCACGGACCGCGGCGAGCGATGTTGGCTCCGGCGACGAGCACGGCGGCTGCGCCATCGCCGAAGAGGCCGACGGAGATGAGGTTGGCGACGGACTTGTCGTCGCGCTGCCAGGTGAGAGAGCAGAGCTCGACGGAAAGCAGGACGGCGACCTGATCGGGATATGCGCGGACATAATCGGCGGCGCGAGCCAGGCCGGCGGCTCCGGCGACACAGCCGAGGCCGAAGATGGGGTTGCGGCGGATGTTGGGGGAAAGATGCATGCGGTTGACGAGGCGCGCGTCGATGGAGGGGCTGGCGACGCCGGTAACGGAAACGAAGAAGATGGCGCCCAGCTGGTCGGCGCGCAGACCGGCGTGCTGGAGGGCGCAGTCGATAGCCCGCTCGCCGAGGTCGAGGGCCATTTCGATCCAGGCGTCGTTGCATTTCCCCCAGGTGTCGAGGGCGAGATATTCGTCGAGGCGCCGCGAGAAGTAGCGGCCGTCGACGCCGGTGCGCAGGTGCAGGCGCTCGATGATGGAGCCGATTTTCGGATCCTGTCCCCAGTAGGGCAGCAGAGCGTCGAGAAATTCGCGCTGCGTGTAGTAGTGGGGAGGGAAGGCGGTAGAGGTAGCGAGAATGTGCATGCAGCTCTCTGGGTTGAGTTGGTACGGCGGCGCTGGGGCTGGGTTCGGATGCTGCAAAGGAGACCTGGGGACGGTTGCCATTGCTGCCATGATGGGAGGCTCTTTCGGCGGCGGTGTCAAGACGATGTCAGAAGATTGTCTACGCGGGTTTGGTCTGAGGGTTGGGCTGCCTTTTCCGCAGCCTCGACGGTATGCGCGATCAGCATAGCGATGGTCATGGGGCCAACTCCGCCCGGGACGGGCGTGTAAGCGGAGCAGCGATCGATGACAGCGGAGAGCTCGACGTCGCCCACGCCACCGGGGTGATAGCCCGCGTCGACCACCACGGCGCCATCGCGAATCCAGTCGCCGCGGATGAATTCGGCTTTGCCGACCGCGCCGATGACGGTTTCCGCGCGGCGAACGACCTCAGCGAGGTTCCTGGTGCGGGAGTGGCAAATGGTGACGGTGGCGTTGGCGGCGAGCAGCATCATGGCCATGGGGCGGCCGAGAATGGGACTGCGGCCGACAACGACGGCCTCGCGGCCTTCGATGGGAATTTGATAGCGGCGCAGGAGAAACATGATGCCGGCGGGAGTGGCGGAGCCGTAAGCCGGCTCGCCCATGGCCATGCGGCCGAAGCCGTGGGCGGTGACGCCGTCGACGTCTTTCTCGAGGGCGATGCGATCGAAGCAGGCGCGCTCGTCAATCTGCTTTGGGACGGGATGCTGAAGGAGGATGCCGCGGACGCGCGGGTTGACGTTGAGGTCGTCGATGGCGATGAGGAGTTCCTCGGTGGAGGTTGTGCCGGGCAGGGCGATGCTGAGGGATTCCATGCCGACGCGGCGGCAGGCATTGCCTTTCATGCGGACGTAGGTGGCGGAGGCCGGGTCATCGCCGACAAGGATGGTGGCGAGGATGGGCGCCGGCTCGTTAAGGGTGAGGAGCGCGACCCGCGCAGATAGTTCTGCTTCCAGTTCTTTTGCGCAGGCCTTGCCGTCGAGGACGATCGCTGGCATGGAATCAGTGTACGAGTTGCGCTTGCCCACTCAGAAGACAAAACGGGCGCCCGAGAGAGTTAGCGAAGGAGAAAGCCGACTCCGTCAGTGACAAAATGCGTGAACATGTTGCAGGGAAGGTCGCGGCGCCATAGATAGAGCGCGGTCAGCACGAGTCCGCCAAAGCCGGCGATGAGGAGCTGAGCCGCTCCCCAGTAGCTGATGTGAGCGATGGTGAAGGCGAACAACGAAATGAGGGCCGCGGCCCAGCGGTTTCCGGTCAGTTCCGTGAGGCGTTCGATGGCGTACCCGCGGTAGAGGGTCTCCTCGAAGATGGCCGCGCGCAGAACGACGAGGAAGCGGACCGGCCGGGGAAGCGCCAGGATCTGGTTCATGGCATGCATGTTCATGGTCAGGTGGAAGAGCCGAAAGACCACACCATAAATCAGGCCGATGCCGATGAGGGCAACCACAGCGGCGCACAGGCCCCAAACCCAGGTGCGCCAGGTGGGATTGCGCAGGCCGATGGAGGACAGTGGGCGCTTCTCCACGACGCGGACGTACAAGAAAACGACCAGGGCGAGGATCCAGAAGATTCCCTCGCGGATGGCGAAGGAGAAACCCCTGAGATGCGGCGCTGCGAGGACGATGATCTCCGGCAGCACCAGAGCCAGGAAGAGGCCGGCGAGAGTCAGAGCGACGGGTTGCCGCGTTGGCGACGGGGTCGACGGATCATTCGACATGAGCAGACCTCCGCGGGCATGCGGGTCGAATTATATGGCGCGAATGAGGCGGGCGGGCAGAAAGATGATGGCCCCGATGAGCTCGAGGACTCCGCCTACAGCGATCCCTACGATACGGAAGGGAATCAGGAGCAGCCACACGATGGGATACGCGACCAGGGCGAGCAGAGCGAGAGGCCAGCAGAGGACGAAAAGAATGCAGAAGAGAAGAAATTTTGCCATGGCGGAGCCTCGATTCATCGATCCTGGATTTCGAACCAGGATTCATGACCCGAGCGCCCCATGCTGGTTGGCGTAAAGCGCCCGAGTCGAACTTAATTGTTACGCATCGGCGCGGCGGGCAGTTCCGTGTTCTTTATTGAGGCAGGTGGAGGCCGAGAGCGCTGAGGATGTCCGGATCGGGCGTGGTGACGCCGTTGGCCTTGGTGACGACGCCGAAACTGGTTTGATAATCCCACATGGCCCAGCCAATGTGGTTTTTCTCGAGGGCGACGCGCATGTCGTGCAGCCACTGGGCGCGGTCCGCGGGCGGAGCGTAATCCCGCAGGACGCCGAATTCGCCGCAGTAAACGGGCACATGGTGCAGGGCGGACCACTTCGCCGCGAATTCGATGGTGTTCTCGACGCGCGCGGCGTCCCAGCGGTCCTCGCCGTAGGTATCGAGAAAGAACTGGCCGGAGAGGGTGGGTTCCTCGTCGAGTTTGGGCGCGATGGTGTCGGGTGAGGATGGGTAAGGGATGGCCCTCTCCGGGCGGACGTCGGGGGTGGTCCACGTGGCGCCCTGATGCGTGAAGGGGAAGGGCTCGTAGTCGTGGAAGGTGTAAATGATGTTGGGATCGGCGAGCGGTTCGAGGGCGAGCAGGTCGGCCAGGCCGGACCAGTGCGCACCGGAGGCGATGATGGTGTTCTGCGGAGCGGCCTGACGGATGGCGGCGACGACCTGAGCCTGAATGCCTTGCCAGCGGTACGGGTCGTTCTGCTCGGGCTCGTTCATGATTTCGAAAAAGACGTGCTCCGGATCGGTTGAGGCGAAGTGGGCGGCCAGGGCGCGCCACAGGGAGACGAAGTTGGTCACACCCGCGGAGCCCTGGAACAACTCCGCCTTGTACTCGCTCGCAGGATGAATGTCGATGATGACGGAGAGGTGGTTGTCGAGCATCGCCTTGACGACGCGATCGAGCTCGGCCATGAAGGCGGTCTCTTTGCCGGCGTATTGCCAGGCGACGAGCGGACCGGCGTCGATACTGAGACGGCAGTGGTCGAAGCCCATCTTCGCGATCAGAGCGATGTCGTCGGGGGTGGTGAAGGTTTCAAGACG
>JASHPM010000559.1 GCA_030038115.1 Acidobacteriaceae bacterium
GCAATCACGTAATCGATTTCCACGGAAGAGCCCTCAGGAGCGCGCGGTCTCAACATCACGGTCGCGCCCAGGGCCTGGATACCTGGAAATGGCGTCTCGCCGAAGCACACACACTACCACTCCCGGCGGGGAAGCCTGATTCATAGAATCGCGTACAGGCAGAGCAGTGTCAAGGTAAAGAGACAGAAAAGCGCGGACTCGGCGGCGCGGCTTGTGCTTGATTCCGAGGCCAGAATTTGGCCCTGCTTTCCACATTTGCGGGACTGGCGGCGGGCCTACACTGGAGCGTTCGCAGACACTCGAATCGGAAGGGGGAACGAGATGGCGACCGCGCATCCGCATGCGCACTCAACCGTACATCCAGGACGGATCGAGGTGATCACCGGACCGATGTTCTCGGGAAAGTCCGAGGAGCTGATTCGCCGTCTGAAGCGGGCGCAAATTGCCAAACGCCGGGTGGCCTGCTTCAAGCCCGACCTGGATGTGCGCTACCACCGCAACGCGATCGCCTCGCACAGCGCGCAGACGCTGGACGCGCTGACTGTGGCCAATGTCGAGGAACTCAAGGCCGTGCTGATGCCGATGATCGACGTGGTGGAGGTGGTGGGCATCGACGAAGCGCAGTTCTTCGACGCTTCGCTGGTCAGCCTCGCTAACGAGCTGGTGCGGCTGGGGCGCCGCGTGATTCTGGCGGGCCTGGATACGACTTTCACCGGCGAACCATTTGCGCCCATTCCGGACCTGCTGGCGATCGCCGACGAGGTGACGAAGCTTTCCGCAGTCTGCATGCAGTGTGGCGCGCCCGCGGTGCATACGCAGCGGCTGGGCAGCAATCAGGCTCTGGTGGTGGTGGGAGCGGCCGGGGTGTACGAGGCACGATGCCGGGCATGCTTCCGCCCCTGGGTGGACGAGCATGCGACGGAGCAACTGGAACTGCCCGTGAACGCCGGCACCCATGTCCAGGAGCCGAGCGCCAGCAGGGTTTAACAAAGTTTCATCGTTCCAGCAACTTACGCCGGCGGCTGCGCAGATGCGGAGGCCGCTGGGTTCGACATCCTCCGCAGATAAATCACCAGATTCCAGATCTCGTCCGGCTTGGCGCGGTCACCCTCGGAGGGCATCTGACCTTTGCCATGCTGAATGATGTAGAAGATCTCGCCGTCGCTGAGGGACTTCAACGCTGCCGGATCGCGATAATCGGGGATCGTAAGCTTCTGTTCGGTGGCAACATCGCCCTTGCCATCGCCGTTGTCGCCGTGGCACATGGCGCAATCCCATCCGTAGATCTTCTTTGCGCGCGCCTGCGATTCGGCGGTCGGCTTGACCGGGTTAACCTTGCCGACGTACTCGGCGGGAACGCCGGCCAGATTCTGTGTCTGCGCCGCGGGGGGTGCAGCAGGAGCAGCCTGCGGTTCCTGAAGAAATGCCGGTGCGCCGAGAAGGGCAAGCACCGGAACAAAGAGAAAAGGCTTCAACATGGCAGCCTCCTGAAACACGGGCGGGGGAATCCCGGCTACACTTTACGCCCGCTGGACAATGATGGACAGGGTTTTTTTGACTCTCAGGGGTTAACGTAATGGGCAACGCGCCGGACCCGTTCTGCCGGAATGGCCGGCGACGAGGGCAGAGCACGTTTGGTTCAGGCCCAGGCCGTATCGCACTGCGACCGTGACACTCCCGCCGTCTCGCGATCGCGAATCGGACGAATCCCCTGGCTACAATCGGCACGTGTCCCTCTCGTTTCAGATCCAACGGGCTGCAGGATTCGCGCGGCGCGCGACGCTGACCCTGCCACATGGCCCCGTCGAAACGCCGGCGTTCATGCCCGTGGGCACCCAGGGGACAGTCAAGGCCATCCCCCAGCACATGCTGGAAGAGCTGGACGTTCGGATTCTGCTGGGGAATACGTACCATCTTTATCTCCGCCCAGGACATGAAGCGATCCGTCGCCTAGGCGGCCTGCACCGTTTCATGAGCTGGGATCGGGCGATTCTGTCGGACTCGGGGGGATTCCAGGTGTTCAGCCTGAGCGATTTGCGGAAGGTGACCGACGAAGGCGTCTCGTTTCGATCGCACATCGATGGGTCGTCGCATTTCTTCTCGCCCGAGCATTCGATGGATGTCCAGATCGCGCTGGGATCGGATATCGCGATGGCATTCGACGAATGCACCGAGTATCCCGCGGATCGCGCGCGGGCCCGTGCATCGCTGGACATAACGTTGACCTGGGCACGGCGCAGCAAAGACCATTTTGAGGCGCATAAGTCGAGTGTCCCGTGGGAGAGGGATCAGGGAACAGGGAACCGGGAACAGAACGGCGAATTCGCCGGCAAGACGCCCGGCTTGTTTGGGATTGTGCAGGGTGGGATGTTCGCGGATCTGCGCCGCGAATCGGCGCAGCGGCTGGTGGAGATGGATTTCTCGGGATACGCCATCGGTGGGCTGAGCGTCGGCGAGCCTCGCGAGCTGACGCGCGAGATGATTGCAGCGACACTGCCGCTGCTGCCCGCGGATAAACCGCGCTACGTGATGGGCGTCGGCTACCCCGATGAGATTGCCGAGTACGCGCGCCTGGGCGTGGACATGATGGACTGTGTGTTGCCGACGCGCGCCGCGCGGCACGGGCTGTTGTTTACGTCCGAGGGGCGGCTGAATATCAGGAACCGGCAGTACGCCGAGGATCAGG
>JASHPM010000560.1 GCA_030038115.1 Acidobacteriaceae bacterium
CAGGGACAACTTCCGGTGCGGGCGGGTTGTCCATGGAGTCGGCGTCGTTCATTGGATGGTTTCTTTGGCGGCTGGCTTCGCGCGCCGGGTGCGGTTTCCGTTCGTGGGCGAGGCTGCGGCGCCGCTGAATCCGCTGGAACCAGCATACCAGGGGCGCAGGAATTGGCCAGTATACGAGTGGGGGATGCCGGCAACCAGTTCGGGGGGGCCTTCGGCGACGATATTGCCGCCACCCTCGCCGCCCTCGGGACCAAGGTCGATGATCCAGTCGGCATTGCGGATGACGTCGAGGTTGTGCTCGATGATGATGACGGTGTTGCCGAGGTCGGTGAGACGGTGCAGGACCTCGAGCAGCTTGCGGACGTCGTCGAAGTGCAGGCCGGTGGTGGGCTCGTCGAGGAGATAGAGGGTGCGGCCGGTCTGCCGTTTGGAGAGCTCGCGGGCGAGCTTCATGCGCTGAGCTTCGCCGCCGCTGAGCGTGGTGGCGGCCTGGCCGAGATGGATGTAGCCAAGGCCGACGTCGACCAGGGTCTCGAGCTTTTGGCGGGCCTGGGGGATGTCGCCCAGGACGGGGAGCGCGTCCTCGATGGTGAGGTCGAGGACGTCGGCGATGGAGTGGCCGTTGAATTTGACGGCCAGGGTTTCCTGATTGTAACGGCGGCCGTTACAGACTTCGCACTGGACGTACACGTCGGGAAGGAAATTCATTTCGATGCGGCGCTGGCCTTCTCCCTGGCAGGCTTCGCAGCGGCCGCCGGTGACATTGAAGGAGAAGCGGCCGGCTTTGTAACCGCGCTCGCGCGATTCCGGAAGCATGGCAAACAGATCGCGGATGGCGGTGAAGACGCCTGTGTAAGTGGCGGGGTTGGACCGCGGGGTACGGCCGATGGGGGACTGATCGATGCGCACGGCTTTGTCGAGCAGGTCAAAGCCTTTGATGCGGGTGTGCGCGCCGGGCTGTTCGCGAGAGCCGTAGAGTTCCTGAGCGAGGGCGCGGTAGAGAATGTCGTTGACGAGGGTGCTTTTGCCGGAGCCGGAGACGCCGGTGACAACGGTCATGACGGCGGCCGGGAATCTGACGGTGATGTCGCGAAGGTTGTGGCTTTTTGCGCCTTCGACGACGATCCATTTGCCGGAGAGGGGGCGTGGGACGAGGCGATGCAGCGTGGAGATTTCGCCGGAGAGGTAGCGGCCGGTGAGCGATCCGGGCGCGCGCATGATGGCCTCGGGAGGGCCTTCCGCGACCACCTGCCCGCCGAGGCGGCCGGCCCCGGGGCCGAGGTCGAGGACATAGTCGGCGTGGCGGATGGTTTCCTCGTCGTGCTCGACGACGAGGACGGTGTTGCCGAGGTCGCGCAGGGATTCGAGCGCGGAAATGAGGCGCTGGTTGTCGCGCTGATGCAGGCCGATGGAGGGCTCGTCGAGGACGTAGAGGACGCCGCGCAGGCGCGAGCCGATCTGTGTGGCGAGGCGGATGCGCTGGCCTTCGCCGCCGGAGAGTGTAGCGGCGTTGCGGTCCAGCGAGAGGTAGCTGAGGCCGACGGCGTTGAGGAATTGCAGGCGCTCCACGATTTCTTTGCGGAGGCGTT
This sequence comes from Acidobacteriaceae bacterium, assembly GCA_030038115.1. GTDB lineage: Bacteria > Acidobacteriota > Terriglobia > Terriglobales > Acidobacteriaceae > Palsa-343. The sequence continues at coordinate 1,590 of JASHPM010000560.1, forward strand.
CGGCGACCAGGGCTTCGCGCGCGGTGAAGGAGATGGCGCGCGCACGGTCGAAGGCGCGTTCCATGGGCAGGGCGGTGAATTCCGCGATGGACATGCCGTCGATTTTGACGGCGAGGGATTCGGGGCGGAGCCGCTGGCCGTGACAGACGGAGCATTCGGAAGCGGACATGTACTGCGTCATCCACTCCCGGTAGGTGTCCGAGCGGGCGTATTCGAGGGACTCGCGCAGATAGGCGAGGATGCCATGAAAGCCGGTGCGCGGAGCTTCGGCCTGCGGGGGTCCGCAAAGGAGCAGCTCCTGATCTTTGAAGGTGAGGTGCTCGAAGGGGAGTTTGAGGTCAATTTTGTAGCGCTGGGCGGCGAGGGTGATGAGGCGGGTGAGGTATTGTGAGCCGGAGCCGGGGCCGAGCGCGCCGTCGAGGAGGGGCTTGGACCAGTCAACGATGATTTTGGCGGGATCGAAGTCATACATGCTGCCGATGCCATGGCATTCCGGGCAGGCGCCGTAGGTGGAGTTGAAGGAGAAGCTGCGGGGTTCGAGTTTGGGGACGTCGAGGCCGCAGTCGGGGCAGGCCATGGACGAGGAATAGAGCTGTTCGTCTTTTTGTGCACCGACGAGGACGAGACCGTTGGCCATCTGCAATGCTTTTTCGACCGAAGCAGCGAGGGCTTTCTCGATGCCGGGCTTGAGAACGGCGCGATAGACGATGGCTTCGATGGTGTGGTTTTTGCGCTTTTCGAGGTTGGGCGGGTCGGAGAGGTCGCGAATCTCGCCGTCGACGCGGGCGCGAAAGCCCTGCTGGTCGAGCTTGTCGAGGAGATCCCTGAATTCGCCTTTGCGCCCGCGGACGACGGGCGCGTAGATGGTGATGCGCTCGCCGGGAGAGAGGGCGAGAATGCGCTCGACGATCTGCTCGGCGGACTGGCGCGAGATCTGGCGTCCGCAGCGCGGGCAATGAGGCACGCCGACGGAAGCGTAGAGGAGGCGGAGGTAGTCGTAAATCTCGGTGATGGTGCCGACCGTAGAGCGGGGGCTGCGGCTGGTGGTTTTCTGCTCGATGGAAATGGCGGGGCTGAGTCCCTCGATGGAGTCGACGTCGGGGCGCTCGATCTGATCGAGGAACTGGCGGGCGTAGGCGGAGAGGGTTTCGACGTAGCGGCGCTGGCCCTCGGCGTAGATGGTGTCGAAGGCGAGGGAAGACTTCCCGGAACCGGAAAGACCGGTGACGACGGTGAGGGCATTGCGGGGAATCTGAACGCTGATGTCGCGCAGGTTGTGCTGGCGTGCGCCGCGGACGGTTATTTGGGTAATGGGCATAGCACAGCGGGGGTTACTTGTAAATAAAAAAATGACTAAAGTCCCGTATAGCGCTTTAGTGCCAGTTGCAAAACGGGACATTCGGGCTAGAATCGGGAAGCTAAACCTTTCCGTATCTTATTCGGCAACAGAAAAGCGGGTCAACGTGTCCCGGTTTCTGTTAGGAATGGCATGGGAGGGATTTTGCAGCAGGCGGATGTTTGCCGCGTTGGCGCATCTAATCCATGTGGTGAAGGATTCCCGGTCAAGCCGGAGAAAAAGTTAGGGATATGCAGGAAGCAGTGAACACGTTGATGTTAATCTGCGCGGCGCTCGCCTCGCTCGCTTTCGGAGTTCTGGTCGCTTACGGAATTTGCCGCGCAGCATTTGCGAAACTGCGGCAGCATGCGGGGCACCTTGCGGCCCAGCGCGCGCAGGCGCAGATGGTTCCTCCGGTTTCCCAGCCCGACTCGCTGTGAATCGCCTCCGGCGCTGTTGACTGCGCCGACAACATCTGTTGGCGCGCTTTGAAGCCCCAGTTGTGAAAACTTCATCCTTGCTATTCGTCGCGGATCGCCTCCATGGGATCGACGGTAGCCGCGCGTCCCGCCGGGAAAACAAACGCTAAAACCAGAACGGCGAGGAGCACGACGAGCGTGGCGATGGCCATGCCTGGACTGCCGGGCGTGACTCCGTAAAGGAGGGACTGCAGGAGGCGGCCGGCCATCGCGGCTAAACCGGCTCCGGCGAGGACGCCGATGGCGATGCGCAGGGCTGCGCCGCGGGCAAGGTTGGAGACGATCTGCTGGCGCTGCGCGCCAAGCGCCATGCGGATGCCAATCTCGCGTCGGCGCTCGGTGACGGTGCGGGAAAGAATGCCGTAGAGACCGGTGGCGACGAGAGCCAGCGCGAGGAGCGCGAATCCGCCGGAGACCGAAGAGAGCAGGCGCTGGCGGCTGAGATCGTCGTTCACGACCTGGTCGAAGCTGTAGATTTTGGGCGGGGCGGCGCCCGGGAGAATGCGGGCAGCGGTGCGCTGGATAGCCGAAGCGGCGAGACGCCGGTTGCTGGAGCGAACGGCGAGGAAGGAATTGACAGAGGCCTTTTGCTGCTGTTCGGCCAGCTGATAAACCATCATCGGAGCTGGAGCGAGCAGGCTCTGCACGCGGGCGTCCTCCGCTACTCCGATCACTCGGTACGCGCGCGGCACTGAATCGGGTTTGGCGCCGGGCTTGGGCGGGGCGCCGTCTCCCGGAGTGATGAAGCGCCCGACCGGATCGTCACCGGGGAAGAAGAAGTCTGCCGCGGCGCGGCTGATGACGCAGACCTGATCGCCGGCAATGTCGCTGCGAGCGAAACCGCGGCCGCGGAGGATGGCGGTGCCCATGGCGGGGAAGTAGCCGCTGGTGACGGCTTCGCTCCAGACCTGATTGTCCGTGTGGAGATTGCCGTGCGAGTCGCGGGTGAAGAAATTGCTGGTCTGCAGCCAGCCCTTGAGAGGAGGCATGGACAGCAAAGTGGCAGCCTGGATACCGGGCTGGGCTTCGAGGTCGTCGACAATTTGCAGGCTTTTGGCGATCTGAACCTTGTCGGCTGGATCGTCATTCTGAAAATTGAGCTCGGCCAGGGTTACGCCGTGGGTGACGAATCCGGAGTTCTCCTTCAGGTAATTGCGCAGAGTGCCGGCCAGGAGCAGAGCAGCATAGATGAGGACGAGGCCGAGGGCGACCTGGGTGGGAATGATCCAGTGGCCAAGTCTGGCAGCTTTGCCTTGCGCGTGCTGTTGCTTCAGATCGAGAGCAGGGGCAGCGCGGGAGGCGCGCCAGGCGGGCCACAATCCCGCGAACACAGCGGCGACGACGCTGAGAAGAATGGCGAAAAGGGTGACGGCAGCGCCAAGCTTCAAATTGAGAACGGCCGGCTCGCCGGCGGGAGTGATGAGTGTGACCAGCGCGTGGGCCAGTTCCCAGCCTGCAAGCGCGCCCAGAAGCAGGCCGGCTGAAGCGAGCAGGGTGGTTTCCGACAGAACCTGAGAGATGAGACGGCGGCGCGGAGCTCCCAGAGCGCTGCGGATGGCGAACTCATGGAGGCGGCCGCTGACGCGCGAGAGGATGAGGAGTCCGGTGTTGACGGCACAGAGCAGCATCATGAGAGCGCACAGGGCTTCCAGAGCGAGCAGTGGCTTGCGATAGTCGGCGCGAAGGTCGGATTGACCGGTACGGCCGGATTCCAGACTGAGATCGTATTTGCCGCCGAAGAGGTTGGCGTTGAGAACCTTATGCTGGGGATCGGCTTCGTTGCGGATGAGGGGGCGGGCGGCATAGAGCGCGGCGCTGGCGGAGGCAAGGGTCTGGCCGGGCTTGAGGCGGCCGAAGACGTTGAGCCAGAAAGCGCCGGGGTGGTCGATCATGTCGTACTGCGGCTGAAGAACCTTCTCGATGGAGAGCGGGAGCAACAAGGCGATGTGGCTCTCCGGCGATACTCCATCGAAGCCGGGCGGCAGCACGCCGACGACGGTCACCGGCGTGTGGCGCAGGCCGAGAGCCAAAGTGCGACCCACGATGTGCGGATCGGCGTTGAAGTGCGCGCGCCAGAAGTCCCAGGTCAGCAGCGCCTCAGACTGCAGAGGTGTGCCGCGCTCGCCGGCGGACTCCGCGAATCCGCGGCCGAGATACGGATGGAGCTGGAGAACGGGGAAGATGCTGCCTGTGGCCAGTTCCGCGTTGATCTGTTCGGAGCCGCCACCGCTCTCGAGGGCGATGTCGGTATCGAAGGCGGCAAAGACGCCGCTGGTGGCGGTCTGATGCGCGCGCAGAGCTTCGTAGAGAGGATAGTCAAGGTCTATGTCCCGGTCGCCATCGTTGAAGCGGAAATGCACCAGCTCGCCGGGGTGAGGGACGGGCAGGCTCCTGAGGAGAATGGTGTACGTCAGCAGGAAAATGGCGGTGTTGGCGCCGATGCCCAGGGCGAGAGTGACCAGCGCCACTACTGCATATCCTGGGGACTTACGCAGCTGCCGCAGCGCGTAGCGAAAATCCTGAGCCAGCGAGAACATCGCATCCTCCCGAAGTCGAGGGAACAGGTTTCAGGTTGCAGGTTTCAGGTTGCAGGTTGCAGAAATCATGCCGGTTCACTCATTGCGCAGCGCCTCGACGGGATCGACGCCGGCGGCGCGCCGTGCCGGCAAATAGCTGGCGACGAGCCCGCAAACCCCGAGCGCGAGAACCACGAGCAGGATGGTGACCGCGTCGTAGCCGGGGGCTCCATAGAGGAACGCGCGCAGGACGCTGCTCGCGGACCACGCCACCACCAGCCCAATGCCAACCCCGAACGCCAGCAGCACCAGCGCGTGACGGAGGATCAGCCACAGAATGTTCTCGCGCTGCGCGCCGAGGGCGAGGCGAACTCCCAGCTCGCGCGTGCGCTGGCTGACGGAGTAGGCGAGCAGACCGTAGATGCCCGCGACGGCAATGAGCAGAGCGACGAAACCAAAGATGCCGAGGAGGCGCGCGGCCAGCGTCTGCGGGCCGAGGGAGTTGTCGACGACCTGCTGCATGGTGACCTGATCCGCAAAAGCGAGACTCGGGTTGAGCCCATGCACAGCGTCGCGGACAGCGCGGAAGGCGGCTTCGGGGGCGAGGCGCGTGCGTACGACGAGGTCCACGTGGAAGGTGGCGAGGATCCAATACATATCCTGCCCAGGAGTCAGTTGCTCGATGTCGAAATAAATCTCCGGGGTGGAAGCGGCTCGGGCTGAATCCTGGTGAATGTCGGCGATAGTGCCGACGATGGTCGCGGTCAGCTTCTTGTCGGAATCATCCCATCGGAGCTGCGCACCCAGGGGATTGCGGCCGTTGAGGATCCTGCGGACAAATTCCTGGTTCACCAGAACCGCGAGCGGCGCACCGGCGTGGTCGGCTTCCGTGAAGCCGCGGCCACTGGTGATGGCGATGCCCATGGTGCGGAAATAATCCGGATTGCTGGCTCGCACGGCAGCGCCGATCTTGTCTTTCTCCGGAGGCTTTGGCTGATCCGCGGGCCAGATGTTCAGGGTGAAGTGGCTGGCGGTGAAGGGACGAATGGTGGCCAAACCGACGGATTGGATGCCGGGGGTGTGCTGCAGCTTGTCCTGGAGCGGATCGTAAAACTGCGTGACGATGCTGGGCGCTTTGGCGTCGCCGTTTTCCCACCATGCTCCGTGGGTGGGCATGAAGATGGAAGTGGCGTCGAGTTGCTGTGGCGCGAAGCCGAGACTGGTGTGGCGCAGCTGCCAGAGGGTCTGGATGAGCAGCCCCGCGGCGATGAGCAGGGCGAGGGTCATGGCGATTTCGCCGATGACCAGGGCATCGCGCCAGCGCGCGTGTTTTTTACTGGTGCCGGAGGCCGCAGCGCCATCGCGCAGACCTTCCTGCACGGGCAGGTTTGCGCCGTAAAGACCGGGACCGACGCCGAAGAAAACAGCGGAGAGGCAGGAGAAAAGAATAAGAACCGCGCAGACTCCGGCATCGATATGGATCTGGTTGCCATAGGGAATGGCGTTGCTGAGGTAGTGGCTGAGGATGCGCAGCGCGGCCCACGCGGCGGCGAGCCCCGCGGCTCCGCCGAGCAGGCTCACCAGCAGGCTTTCCGTGAGAAATTGGCGGACGAGGCGGGATTTCGCCGCTCCCAGCGCGCCCCGAATGGCGAGCTCGCGACGACGGGAATTGGCGCGGGCCAGCATGAGGCCGGCAAGGTTCGCGCAGGCGATGAGCCAGACCACAGCGACGGCCGCGTCGAGCGCATAAAGGCCGGAGCGGACGGTGTCAGTGGAGACGTCGCGCAGAGACTCCACACGAACCGGCTCCGACGACTCGGCCGACGCGTAGTCATGGAGCAGTTGCGCGTGGATGGCGGAGATTTCCTGCTGCGCCTGCTCGACGGTGACGCCGGGACGCAGGCGCGCGACTACGGACAGGGAGGAGCTGCCGCGATCCTCAAAGGAGGGGTCGGCAGGCAGGGGAGAATAAATCTCGTCGCCGGTGTTCTGCGGGAATTCAAAGCCGGGCGGCATGACGCCGACGATGGTGTACGGCTCTCCGTTGATGGGAACGGTCTGGCCGATGACGGACTTATTGGCGTGAAAGACTTTGCGCCAGGTCGAATCGCCCAGGATGACGACCTGGCTGCGACTCTGCTTTGCATCTTCGGGCAGGAAGCCGCGGCCGATTGCCGGTTGCGTGCCGAGGACATCGAGAAGGTTGACGCTGGCGCTGATTTGCGCGACGAGCTCGGGATTGTCGCGGGTGCCCAGGGTGGGAACCTGGATGGTCCACCACGCCATATCGGAGAAGACGTGGCTGCGGGACTTCCAGTCGCGCACGTCGGGCAGAGAGGCTGGGTCGAAGGCGCCGCCGCTCAGCGGATGCGGAGCGATCTCGACCAGGCGCGAGACGTCGCGATAGGGCAGGGGGCGGAGCAGGACCTGCTCGATGACGGAGAACATGGCGGCGTTGACGCCGATGCCGAGTCCCAGGGTCACGATCGCGGTGAGCGTGAAGACGAGGGATTTTCTGAGTTGTCGCAGAGCAAAGCGAAGGTCCTGGGCCAACGCGGTCATGCGGATCTCCGGTATGGG
>JASHPM010000561.1 GCA_030038115.1 Acidobacteriaceae bacterium
GTCATCGGCGGTCTGCTCTTTGCCACCGTATCCACCTTGTTTTTTGTCCCAACCATTTTCAGCGTGCTGCATGGCCGCCTCGAGCGGCGCCGCGGGGAGCGCGAAGCGCTCCGCCATCCCCGCCGACTGCAGCCCGGGACCGGGAGCTAACCTATGACTGAACCCAGACCACCGCAACCAAACCAGAGACCGGGAGGCCCCGCTCCTGAAAATCGGCCTCTCAACCATGGTCACGACCCGCAGGACGACCTTCCCCCCATCTCCCCCCGCAAAGCGATCCTTGCGCTCATCGTTGTCGTGATTATTGGCGTCGCACTCGCCGCGTGGGGCATCATCCCGCGCCGTCGCGCGGAAGGCGAGCTGAGGACCCGCACCGCCGAGCTGGCCCTGGCCAATGTCACCGTCGCCAGGCCAAAGCTCGGCGAGCCCAGCCAGGAAATTGTTCTCCCCGGCAACATGTTCGCGTACGTCGACTCGCCCATCTACGCCCGCACCGACGGCTATCTCGAAAAGTGGTTCTTCGACATCGGCGCGTATGTGCGCAAGGGCCAGTTGCTCGCTACCATCGCCAGCCCCGAAGTCGATCAGCAGCTTGCCCAGGCGAAACAGGACCTCGCCACCGCGCAGGCCAACGCCGTTTTTGCGAAACAACAGGCCAGCCGCTACACCGATCTGCTGGCCAGCAACGCCGTCGCCAGACAGGACACCGAAAACTTCGTTACCCAGGCTGCCGCCACCACCACCCAGGTTAAGTCGGCGCAGGCCAACGTGGATCGCCTTGAGCAGTTGGTAGGCTTCGAAAAAATCTATGCCCCGTTCGACGGCATCGTCACCGCGCGAGATGTCGACATCGGCACCCTCATCAATGCCGGCGCGGGTTCTTCCGGCGGCCGCGAGATGTTTCACATGGATGACGAGCACATCATGCGCGTCTACGTGAACGTGCCCCAGGTCGATTCACCCTCCTGCACGCCCGGCACGCCCGCCGACCTCACCCTGGAGGAATTTCCCGGCCGCCGCTTCCACGGCAAGGTCGTCCGCACGGCCCGCGCTATCGATCCCACCTCGCGCACCCTGCTCGTCGAAGTCGACGTGCCCAATCGCGATGCTTCGCTTGTGCCCGGCGCTTACACCGAAGTTCACTTCCAGCTGAAGGTCGTCCGCCCGACGCTCATTCTGCCCGTCTCCACGCTGCTCTTCCGTCAGGAAGGCCTGCGTGTCGTCACCGTCGTCCACGAAAGCGACGGCGACCACGCGAAGCTCGTCTCCATCACCATCGGTCAGGATGATGGCCGTGTTGTGCAGATTACCGAAGGCCTGCACGCCGACGACGAAGTTGTGCAGAATCCTCCTGACTCCATCGTCGACGGAGAAAAAGTTCGCGTGGTCGCCCCCGGCAACGGCGGCGTCCCCGGTGCTCCGCCGCCGGAGGAAACTCAGGGCAACCAGGGTCCGGAGGGCGGTGCATGATTTGCCTTCGCCCATGGGCGCTGGCCTCCGCGGCAATCGCACTCCTGCTGGCTGGCTGCACGGTGGGTCCCAACTACCATCGTCCCGATGCGGCGACGGCTCCGGTCTGGAAGGAAAACACGAACCCTCCGCACAATCCTCCCAATGGCACGTGGAAGCAGGCCGAGCCCAGCGATGGCGTGCTGCGCGGCCAGTGGTGGGACCTCTACGGCGATCCACAACTGAGCGCCCTCGAAGCGAAAGTCGCCGTCTCCAACCAGACACTCCGCGCGGCCATGGAGCAGTACCTCCAGGCACGCGAACAGGTGCGTGTTGCGCGTTCGCAGTATTACCCGGCGCTTTCCGCCGGGCCTTCGGTCCAGCGCACCCGCGAGTCCTACAACCAGCCCAACACCAGTCGCTCCCTCACCGAATACCAGTACAACACCTTCGCCATCGCCGGCCAGGCGCAGTGGGAGCCGGATCTTTGGGGTCAGGTCCGCCGTACCGTCGAACAGACTCGCGCCAGCGCCCAGGCTTCCGCGGCTCTGCTCGCCAGCGTCGAGCTGAGCCTGCGCGCCGAGCTGGCCGCCGACTATTTCGAAATGCGCGGCCTCGATTCCCAGAAGCAGTTGCTGGACGACACCGTCCAGTCCTACGAAGAGTATTTGCAACTCACACAGGTACGTTTTAAGGGTGGCGTCGCTACTGAAGTCGACGTGGCCCAGGCTCAAACCCAGCTTGAAACCACCCGCGCCCAGGACATTGACGTCGGCGTGGCCCGCGCGCAGTACGAACACGCCATTGCCACCCTCATCGGCACACCCGCTTCGCTGTTCAGCCTCCCCGCCATGCCGCTGGGCCAGCAGATTCCTCCCATCCCCATCGGCGTACCCTCCCAGTTGCTGGAACGCCGGCCCGACATCGCCTCTGCCGAGCGCCAGGTGGACACGGCCAACGCGCAGATCGGCATCGCCATCGCCGCGTACTACCCCAACGTTGCGCTCACCGGTACGGGCGGCTTTGCCAGCGGCAATCCCGGCACGCTGATTCAGGGCCCCAGTGAGATGTGGTCCCTTGGCGCTTCCGCCGTCGAACTCCTCTTCGACGCGGGCCGTCGCCACGCCATCACCCGGCAGGCGCGCGATGCGTACGAGCAGCAGGTGGCCAATTATCGCCAGACCGTGCTCGGCGCTTTCCAGGATGTGGAAGACAATCTCGCCGCCATCCGCATTCTCGATCAGGAATCCGCACAGCAGCACCTGGCTGTGGTAGCCGCCGAACACTCCCTGGCCATCAGCACGAACCGCTATAAGGGGGGCGTCACTACCTACCTCGAGGTTCTGACCGCGCAGACTGCGCAGCTTTCCGGCCAGATAACTCAGGCCAACATCGCCACGCGTCAGTTTGTCGCCAGCGTTCAGCTCATTCGCGCGCTCGGTGGCGGCTGGGACACCGGTCAGCTCCCCAAACTGTAACTGCTGCTGTGCCGTATCCGGCTCAATTGTAACTGTGCGCGATCTGATTGGCCGTCGGCTGCGTTTCGAACACCTGTGTCGCCATGCCTCCGGCAATGCGATAGATGGCGAACTGACGGTACGTCTTCCCGCGCAGCTCGAAAAGCAGATCCGCCCGCCCGTTGCCCACTGTGTCCACCGCGTCCACCAGCTTGAAGCGTGGCGTCACGTCCAGGTCGTCGTCGCTGGTCACTTCCTTCAGCAGGACCTTCGGCTGCCCGTAAAAATCCGGTTGTGCCACGATCGTCACGTACTTCACCGGCGTTCCCGTGGAATGCGCGGACAGCACCATCGTCTCTCCGCCGCCAAAACTCAGGCTGTAGGTTTTGAATTCCTCGTCCGCCAGCATCGGGAGCGGCGGGGGAGGCGGCTGGTGCGCTTTGCGATGAGCCGCAGAGTGCGCCGGCTGGCTCGTGCTGCCCGCGTCAGGAGCCGGCGGTGCCATCGCCTTCTCGGCGATCTCTTCCAGCGCCGTCTTCATCTTGTTCTCATCGTCCGGATTCGCCCAGGAAAACGTCCAGGATTCTGTGTCAGAGGCGCTGTTATCCGAAATCCCCGCGATCTGGTTCATGTCCGCCGGCAGCCCAAACAGGGCATCCGGTTTCGCCAGCTTCGCCTGGTCCACAGGTGCCTTGTACTCCAGACGCGGCCGATCCGGGTCGATCGCGGGTTGCGCTGTCGGCACTTCCGTCGAAGCGTTGGAGCGCCGGTGGAAGGTCGGCCGGTCCGGATCCACATCCGGCTGGTTTGACGACGAGGAAGATCCCGAGCCCGCGTTGCTCGAATCCGAATCGCTCCCGCCTGTGCGCGAGTGCAGCGTCGGTCGATCGGAATCGGCCTGTTGCGCGCCGCTGCCGGCCCCCGATCCCGACCCGGCATTCTCCCCGGAACCGCCCTGATTCTGCTCGTCCGCCGGGCGATGCGCGAAGTGCGGTTTGTCCGGATCGTAGTCCTTCACTTCGTAGGTGTGTCCACTGTTCGCCCGGGAAGCCTTCGGCCTCGGCGCAGGGGGCGCCTCAAAGCTGCCCACTCCGATCCACAGTCCCGCCAGGTCCTCCGCATCCCTGATATTGAAAAATCCCTGCGGCTTGCCCGCTGACTCCAGTTCGTACTGCGTGCCGGAAACCACCGCCAGCGGCGCGGGCTGCGCCAGATAGAGGCCGCCCGGCTGATACTGCATGCCGTCCCAAATCGCGATCGGCACCAGCCGGCTCTCCTTGATTTTCCCCAGATCGCCCGTGTACTCCAGAACCGCCGTCGCCCGCAGATGAGTCCCATTCTGCTGCTGGGTCTCGTTCACATGACCCGGATACTGCGCGCACGCCGGCAGGGACCACGCGGCCGCCGCGGCTGCCGCAACCACCCATCCCCAACGCCCTGCCCGAACCCGTGACATAATCCTCACTGCTACGACAATTTTAATCGTCCGCCGTTCCGCGGACATACATCTGGCTTTTCGAAGGGGAAAAATGGAAATCAACGACAAAGTTGCCGATTTTGCGCTCCAGGACGACTCGGAGAAAACCGTCCATCTGAAGGATTTCGCCGGAAAGCCCGTGGTCCTCTTCTTCTACCCCAAAGCCGACACACCCGGCTGCACCATCGAGGCCTGCGGCTTTCGCGACCAGTTCAAAAAGATCCAGAACACCGGCGCCGTGGTCC
>JASHPM010000562.1 GCA_030038115.1 Acidobacteriaceae bacterium
CGCTGCGCGACTTCGGCGTGCTTTCTGAGATGGCGGTAGTCGCCGTGGATGGGGACGAAGAATTTCGGCCGGAGGAGGTTGATCATGAGCCGCTGTTCCTCCTGGCTGGCGTGGCCGCTGACGTGGATGAGCCCGTGGGAGCCGTCGTCGAAGATGACGTCGGCGTCGCGGCGGCAGAGGTGGTCGATGACGCGGAAGATGCTTTTCTCGTTGCCGGGAATGACGCGTGAACTGAGGATGACGGTGTCGCCGGGGGCGACGCGGGCGTGCTTGTGGTTGTCGACGGCAGCGCGGCTGAGGGCGCTCATGGGCTCGCCCTGAGTGCCGCTGATGAGGACCATAATCTGCTCGGGCGAGTAGTCGGCGATCTGGCTGGGATGGATGACGAGCGAGGGCGGGAGGTCGAGGTAGCCGAGGTCCTGGGCGATTTCAGAAGACTCGAGCATGGAGCGGCCCACGATGGCGATTCTCCGGTTGTGCTGGCGGGCGAGCTCGCAGGCGATGCGGATGCGGTAGATGGATGAAGAGAAGCAACTGAAGAAGAGCTTCTTCGTGGTGCGGGAGAAGATCTCGTCGAGGCGCGGTTTGACGGCCCACTCGCTGGGGGTGTAGCCGGGGCGATCGACGTTGGTGGAGTCCAGCAGGAGGGCGAGGATGCCGCGCTGGCCGTATTCGGCGAAGCGGTGAAGGTCGAAGGCCTTGCCGTCGGGCGGGGAGAGATCGATTTTGAAGTCGCCGCTGTGGACGACGATGCCGACGGGAGTTTCGATGGCCAGGGCAACGCAGTCGACCAGCGAATGGGTGACGCGGATAGGCTCGATGGTGAAGGCGCCGAGGGTAAATTTTGCGCCGGGGGTAATCTCGATGAGTTCGGCGTCGTCGAGGAGGGCGTGCTCTTCGAGTTTGCCCTCGCAGTAGGCGAGGGTGAACTCGGTGCCGTAGACGGGGACGTTGAGCTCGGAGAGAATCCAGGGAAGTCCGCCGATGTGGTCTTCATGGCCGTGAGTGAGGATGATGGCGCGGACGTGCTGCTTGTTCTCGACGAGGTACGAGATGTCGGGGACGACGATGTCGACGCCGAGGAGCTCGGATTCGGGGAACATGAGGCCGGCATCGATAACGATGATGTCGTCTTTATAGCGGAGGGCGAGGCAGTTCATGCCGAACTCGCCGAGTCCGCCTAACGGGATGATTTGCAGTTTCGCGTCGGCCATCTATTTGCTTTCCCGGCGCTCGCCGGTTCGACTTAGCCGTTCGCCGCAGCGAACGATCTCGCTCAGGGGCAGGCTCTTCGGCGCAGGATTGCGCGAGTGCGTGCTTCTCTTCGTCAGGACAAGAGACAGGATAACAGCGAATGCAAAGCAAAACGCGTTCACTGTGGTGAAGATGCAGCTAAGGTTCAGAGTCGGAGGCGGACGGGTAGTAGCCCTGTTTGGCATCGACCTCGAGCCCGGTCAGGCCCTCAACACGAACGTCGATGTTATGGTACTTGCCGCTGATCGCCCGCTGGTGGCTGATGTAGACGAGGGTGTAGGCGGTGCGGACAGAGTCGGCGATCTTGACGAAGGCGTTCTGGATGCCGTTTTCGGAGATCTCGTGATCGACGTCTCCGCCGGTAGCGAGGGCGTAGCGGGGAAGGACGTCTTCCGGCTGCAGAAGGGGCAGCTTAAACCGGTCGAGGTAGCCGATGCCCCAGAGGGCGGAATCGCCGACATTGGCGCCGTAGACGGAGATATTGTTCGCGAGCAGATACTGGACGACTTCGTTGTACTTCGCTTTGCTGCGGGAGTTTTTGCCGTCGGTGATGACGTAAATGACGCGGCGGCGGCCGCGCGGCTGGCTGGCCAGTTGTTCGGCGGCGAACAGGATGGCGTCGTTGAGGGGATGGACCTCTTTGGGCTGAAGGAGGAAATTGGCGGCGTTGCCGCGCTGCGGGGCGAGCGTGGGATCGGCCTGCACGCCGTTGACCGTGGGACCAACGGCGAAGGGCCCATCGACGAGAGGAACGCCCGGCTGCTCTCCCGGTTTTTTGGCGATCTGGAGGGCGGCGGCGAGGCGCGGCGCCTGGGCGGCGGTGAAATCGGTGACGAGCTGAGGACCAGTGCCGGCGTAGCTGATGACGGCAACGGTGTCGGCGGGCGTGAGTCCGTTGGAGACCACGGAAAGGCTGCGGTTGACCTTATCCATGATGTCAGCGGGCAGGGTGGCGTCAACGACGAAGGCGATGGAAAGGGGATAGGCATCGTTGCTGAACCACCAGATGCGCTGCTGAATACCATCCTCATAGACTTTGAAGCGCCACCAGGGAAGGCCAGAGACTTCATGGTGGTGTTTGTCGTAGACGGTGACAGGAACATCGACGTAGGTGACGTTTATGCTGATGGTGGGGATTTTAGGTTCCTGGCTAGCGGGACCGGTCAGGGGAGCTGTCTGCTGGACAGCGTCCGGGGGCGGGGGGGCCTCCTGCGGAGCCGGAGCGCCGACGGTGCCGGAACTGGTGTGGGGCGCAGGCTGGCCGGCGGGAGGGGCACCCTCCTCGTCGGGGGTGGTGCCTTTGCCGGGAGCGACCTGGTCCTTCAGATCAGGCAGAGACTGGGGCTGGGATTGCGGGGCGGGTGCATTAGGAGGAGCGGTTTGCTGCGCGGACTGACTCTGGGAGGCGGCCTGGGGCGCCGGGGCGTCGGGCACATTCTGCTGCTGTTGGCCGAAAGCCAGGCAGGCGAAAACCGCTGGGAAAAGCAACGAAAGAGCGCTGAGCCGTACCGCCCGCATCACGCTGAAACCCCCTGATCCTTCAGAAAAAGCCCCCCAACGCGCTCGTCCGGATTCGATCCGTCTGTCCGGGAACGATACGCGGCACCCACCGTTTTTCAGATGCGCCGTCGAGGCGGTGGACTCCTGAGGCGTATCCTTAAGATTAGCAGAGCGAGAGGCGCTCTGTTTCGAATAACCCATTGACGAACCGGTCCGTCTAAGGAGACATGATCGTGCGCTGGCTGCGTATTCTGAGCATCCCCGTGGTGTGTGCGGCAACCGCTGTCCCTGTGACGTGGGGACAGTCCGCTCCGTCACCCGACGCGCCGCCGGTGAGCACGGTTCCGGCGGATAACTCGAGCACGGAGGTGTCCCCCAGGGAGACGCTGCACGTGACGTCGAACCTGGTGAGCGAGTACTTCACGGTGCGGGACAAGCACAATGCGCTGATCCCGTTCCTGACGAAGAACGACTGCAATGTGTTTGAGGACAAGGCGCCCCAGAAGCTGACGAGTTTTGTGGCGGAGGCGAACCAGCCGCTGACGTTGGGAATCCTGATCGATACCAGCGGGAGCCAATACAGGGTTCTGCCGCTGGAACAGCAGTCGGCGTCGGCGTTTTTGAAGCGCATTTTGCGGGAGAAAGACCAGGCATTTCTGGTGAGCTTCGACGTGGGCGTGAATCTGGAGCAGGATTACACGAACAACGTGCGGGAACTGGACCGGGCGATCAGCAAGGTGCAGATCAACACGGCGGCAGGCGGCGGATCGGCGGGCGTGCCGGGGATCGGGCAGGGGCCGGTGCCGACGATCGGCGCGCCGAAGGGAACGCTGCTGTACGACGCGGTGTATGAGGTTTCAAACCACAAGATCCGGTCGGAGACCGGGCGGAAAGCGCTGATCCTGCTGACGGACGGCGAGGACGAGGGGAGCGAGACGAAGCCCAGGGACGCGATTGCAGCCGCGGAGAATGCCAACGCGATCATCTACGTAATTCTGATTGCGGATCGCGGGTTCTACGGTGGCTGGGGGTACACCGGCGACATGCAGATGCGGGCGCTGACCGAAGCGACGGGCGGACGCGTGATCAACGTGGGGAACAACGGGAAGAAGCTCGAAGACGCCTTCGACCAGATCGAGCAGGAGCTCCGGACGCAGTATGTAGCGCAATATATTCCGCAGAACAAAACGATGGACGGGAGATTCCGCAAGGTGGACATCTTCTGCAAGGATCAGGATGGGGATCTGAAGGTGCAGGCGCGCAAGGGGTATTTTGCGCTTGCGGATGCGGACGGCGATGGGGAGTAGATGACAAGTAGTAACCGGCAGGGAGCAGGAAATGCACCGGCTGGCCGGTGCATTACTTTTTGCGGAAGGCGCGCCATTCCTCTGCGGTAATTTCCCAGATTTCGCCGGGCAGGCGGCCGGAGACGAGGTTTCTTTCTTCCACACGCATCATGCGCATGCCGGTTTTCTCGGAGATGCGGCGTGAGGCGACATTGGCGATTGCTTTTGGCGCACGCAGAACCGCGAAGCCGAGGACGTCGAACCAAAAATCATTGACAGCGATCACGGCCTCGGTCATCAGGCCCCTGCCCTGCCATGGTGGCGCCAGCCAAAAGCCGCGATTGTCGGTTTCGCCGCGGACGAGGCCGATGGCGCCGATGATCTGCTCCGGGTTTTCCTTTAGCCGCAAGGTCCAGTGCCATTCGTCGCCGCGAGCCATGGCGGGAAGAGCGCGGTCGCGGTAGTAGGTGAACGCGCCGTCGGGCGGATAGGGCCACGGGACGACAGCGTTGAGGTACTTCACCACTTCCCACTGGGGAAAGAGACGCTGCACCTGATCCGCGTCGGAGAGCTCAAGCGGGCGCAGGAACAGGCGTTCGGTTTCGAGCGTGGGTGGCATGAGGCCACCTTAGCAAACCGCCGAGACGCGGGAAACACCGGGCCAAACAGGCAGGCGAACAGCGAGGCAACACCCAGCAGAATTTCGGCCGGCACGCGGAGGAGCGTATCAGGGATGGGTGGGCTTGCTTTCACCCGGCTTGATGTCGCCGCAGTGGGAGCTGACGAATTTGGAAGTGATGGCGGAGGTCATCGACATGCCCTGGGGAAAGTTGGCGCCGGACATTTTGACAGTGGCGTTGCCGTGCATGGCCTCTTCGCTGTCGAGGAACATCTGGACGTGGACATTGGTGGAATAGCCCTGCTGGCTGGAACAGTCCATGTCGAAAGTGATCTGGTGGGAATCCTGCTGGACGTTGGCGGTAGTGCAATTGGCCGCGGACTGTTGCTGCCTCTGCTGCATGGAGTGGAAGGCGCTCTTCCAGCTGTCCGGGGTCATGCAGGACTGGTTCACGCGGGTCATGGTGCCACCGGCTCCGGCTGCTCCCGCGGGCATGCCGGGCATAGCGGACATGTTGACGGTGACGGAGGACTGCCAGAGGCCCATTTTGATGGGGGGCGGGGTGAGAGGCGTGGTTTGGGCGACGGCGACCAGAGACAGGAGCAGCGGGAGCGATGCGAGAGCCGCGAGGCGGATTCTCATGCGGGTTTCCTCAAGGGCGAGATTACGGTGAGCAGCGTTATAGCACGGGCGCGCGAGGAGTAGCCACGGGAAACCGGAGGCCGACGTCGAGGGTAGAGCAGGACTGACGGTGGGCCTGCTTATTTGTTTTCGATTTTCGGCTTGAGTTTGAACAAGGCATTGGAGACGGCTCGGGAGGCCTTGACGAATTCGCTGTCCGCGCCAAGCGCCAGATCCTGCACGACGGGTTCTCCGCGGTCAGCTTTGGTGACGATAGCGGCTGCCGCAGCGTGAAACTTTGCATGATCCTGTTTGAGCGCGGCGAATTCCGGCAGGCTCGCGAATTGTGAGCCCTCGCCATGGAGCCAGCGGCCCAATTCACACTTTCGGTCGGTGGCGATATCGGCGGCGTTAATGCTGCGGTCGGGGGAGGCGAGGTATCTGGAGAGTTTTGTTTTCCAGGCAACGTGGGCTTTGATGACTTCGTCGATGTTCATTTTGTTGGTATTGAGGCGCGATCACTGACGCGCCCTCCTACGGATGAGAATCGGCGGGACCGACGTAAACATGAGCGGGATGCTCACTTTTTTGGGGGAACTAGAACGCGTCAGGGGCTGGAATCGTTGCGAACGGCGCCGTTCCGGAGAGCCCAGGTGACGAAGCCGTCGGGCGGGTTTTTGACGCCGGCGATGTTGGCGCCGAGGATTGCGGCGATGTGCTGCCAGGCGACGTCGCGGAGATCGGCGGAGCGGAGGTCGGCGTTAGTGAGGTTGGCTGTGTCAAAGCGGGCTGCGGACAGGTCAGCTCCGGTGAGGTCGCAGTCGCGCAGATCGGCGTGGTCGAAGACGACGTGTTCGAGATTGGAATCGCGAAGATTGGCGAAATGGAGGTCGGCCCAGGTGAGGTCGGCGAAGTGAAGGTCGCTGTCGCGGAGATCGGCGGCGCTGAGGTTGGAGCGCATGAGGTTGGCGCGGGTGAGGTGGAGTCCCTGCAGAAAGGCGGAGGAGACGTCGACGCCAGTGAGAGAAATGTGGTCGGCGTTGAGCTCCTGGAGGGCTTCGATGCGGCCTCCGCTGCCGCCCTTGCCCTGGGCGGTGTTGATGACCTGCCATGCCTGGTAGTGGCGCTGCTGAATGCGGTCGCCGGATTCGCCGAACCAGAAGATGACGCCAATGAGGATGGAAAAACTGCCGAGGTACTCGAGGACTTCGAGGAAACTCCAGTTGCTCAGGAGGAAGGCGAGCCATTCCCATACCCAGTCGATGGCGAGGAAGGGGATGAGCCAGCGATGGCGGACCTGAGCGCGACGCTCGGACCAGGTAATGGGACGGGTGCGCGGCTGGTGGAGGATCATGGGCGGCTCAACCGTAATTATGGGGGAGCACCGCTCCGCGCGGAAGAGCTATGCGGAGGTTGTGGTGCGCTGGGAGACGGGCAGGAGGGCAGCGCCGAGTATGCCCGCATCGCCGCCGAGCTGGGCGGGCGCGATGTTGGTTTTGCCGGGTTCGAAGACATTGGGATCGCGCGGCATGGAAAGGCGGTAGACGTAGCTGCCTTCGCGGACAGTGGCGAACATGCGGGGCGAGAAGAGCGGCCACGCGGCGGCTACGCCTCCGCCGAGGAGGTAAAGGGGCAGGTCGAGGGCGTTGACGAGGTGGGCGAGGGAGAGACCGAGCGCGAACCCGACTTCGTCGAAGATGCGCAGGGCGCGTTCATCGCCGGCGGTGGCGAGCTGGGCGATGGCAGAAGCGGTGAGGGGCGCGGCGGATCCGCTGCCGGCGCTGTGATCGAGGCCGAGTTCGCGGGCGCGGCGGACGATAGAGGTCGCGGAAGCATACATTTCGAGGCAGCCGCGAGCGCCGCAGGGGCAACGGGGGCCGTCGGGGATAATGGGGCCGTGGCCGGATTCTCCGGCAGCACCCTGCATACCGTGCCAGATGCGGCCTTCGAGGATGATGCCGCAGCCGACCCCGGTGCCAAGGGTGAGCATGAGAAGAGAGTCGACGGCGTGGGCCTGTCCTGCGCCGAGGCAGGACTCGCCGTAGGCGGCGAGATTGGCGTCGGAGTCGACCTGGACGGGGCGGCCGAGGCGATGCTCGAGTTCGGTGCGGAGATTGAGGCCGTCGAAGCCGGGCAGATTGGGTGGATGGTGGAGAACGCCGAGGGGCAGCTCGAGGGGCCCGGGACTGCCGACGCCAATGCCGAGGAGGTTGCCTGTTTGCTTGTCGATGATCTGGCGAATGGCGGCGGCCATGTCGTCGAGGACGGCGTGCGGGCCGGCCGGCAGGCGGGTGGGGAGATTGATGTGTTCGAGAATCTCGCCGGAAGGCGTAACGGCAGCGATGCGGAGGTTGGTGCCTCCGAGATCCACACCGATGGAGAAAGTCTTCATGGATAAGGGCAATTCTCCATGATACGCGACGCGGGTGGCTGGATATTTTGCAGCAGGGCTACGAG
Organism: Acidobacteriaceae bacterium; assembly: GCA_030038115.1. GTDB lineage: Bacteria > Acidobacteriota > Terriglobia > Terriglobales > Acidobacteriaceae > Palsa-343. The sequence goes on from JASHPM010000562.1 coordinate 7,738, forward strand.
CGTTGTCCGGAAATCTGCAAACACACAGGGGGCGATTGCAAATTATTGAGGCAGCGGAGGCGGAGACGCAGGAGCGGAGAAAAATCGCATATTATGGTGCGGGCGATGTCCGCCGACGATCCCGCGGCACAGAAGGGACCGGCTGCGCGGCATCCAATGAGAATATCGGACTGAAATATTGGTTCGGGAAGATTGATCCGGGGTTCCAACCAATACACAGCCACAAAGAAGGAGCGAGGTATGCAGCGTACGGCGAGCGCCGTCTGGCGCGGAGGTCTGAAGGACGGCAAAGGAACGATTTCAAGCCAAAGCGGCGTGTTAAAGGACACACAGTATTCGTTTTCGACCCGATTTGAGAATGGGATCGGGACCAATCCCGAGGAGCTGATTGCAGCGGCGCATGCGGGGTGCTTCACGATGGCGCTGAGCGCGCAGTTGGGGAATGCGAGCCTGACCCCGGAGTCGCTGGAGACGACGGCGGACGTGAAGTTCGAGAAGACGGACGACGGATTCGCGATTACGGCAATTCATCTGACGACGCGGGCAAAGGTGCCGGGGGCGAGCGCCGCGAGCTTTGAGACGGCGGCGCAGAACGCAAAGAACGGATGCCCAATTTCGCGGCTGTTCAAAGGGAATACGCAGATCACGCTGGACGCGAAGCTGGTATAGAGGGTCGCCTGGACCGGAGCAGCGCCGCGAGGGACCGCGGCGCTTGTTGTCTGCACAGGAAGAAGAATTGAGTTCCAGAAAGAGAGCATGGAACCTGTAACGCACTTTTTGACCGGGGCGTGTCTTGGTCGCTCCGGCTTCAATCGAAAGACGGCCTATGCGACGCTGGCGATGACACTGGCGGCGGAAGCGCCTGATCTGGACATCCTGTGGGGTTTTCGCGGGCCGGTAGCGGCGCTTGAGCACCATCGGGGCTGGACGCACACGCTGGTGGGCGCTCCGGTAGTGGCGCTGGCGACGGTGGCGTTTGTGTGGGGGTGGCACCGGTTGCGGCGGAAAGAGCCGGTTATAACACCCCGGTGGTTCCTGTTGTGGTTCTTTGCTCTGATTGCGGCGCTGAGCCACATCCTGCTGGACTACACAGTGAATTACGGAGTGCGGCCGTTTTTTCCGTTCGATCCGAAGTGGCATGCCTGGAGCATCGTTTTCATCATCGACCCGCTGCTTTTGCTGCTGCTGTTCCTGGCGCTGGCGGTGCCGGGGATTCTGGGACTGGCGGATCGCGAAATCGGCGCGCGTAAGAAACTGTTTCGGGGGCGAGCCTGGGCGATCGCGGCGCTGGTTTTCATGGTTCTTTATTGGGGGCTGCGCAATGCAGAGCGGGGACATGCTCTGGAGCTGGTGAGGACGGGGAGCTACACGCGAGAGCCGCTGATCCGCGCAGCGGCGGAGCCGCATATTCTGGACCCCTTCCAGTGGCGGGTGATTATGGAGACGCAGGATTATTTCCAGACGGCGGAAGTGCGCACGATCGGCGATCAGGTGGTGACGGACGATTACGCCGATGTGATCTACAAGACGCCGGTGACGCCGGCGGTAGAGGCGGCGAAGGAGTCGTATCTGGGGCGGGTGTATCTGGACTGGGGGAAGTGGGCGGTGGTGGAGGATCTGGGCACCGTGACGGCGCCGGGAGCAGATGCGCCGCGAGCGGGATGGCACACGGTGGAGTTCCAGGATTTGCGGTTTGGGTATCGGCCGATGGGGACAACGGAGCCGACCCTGGGCGGCTGGGTGTATGTGGGGCCCGGTGGCGAAATCGAGGGAATGTACATGGACGGGCGAGAACAGAAGTGAGAAAAGCCGGAAGCGGGAGCGGGTGTGCAGCACTGAGCCGATTTTGTTGGCGAGATGAACAGCTCGCTTGATAAAACCGCAAGTAGCCTTGACCGCATGGGCTGGGGTCCGCAGAATGAGAACAGGATTTGATTCTGGATCGATGAGGGGATGATGGCTGCATATCTGCTGATGGTGCTGGCGGTACTGAGCCGGGTGGTGCCGTTTCCGGGGATGAATTTCACG
>JASHPM010000069.1 GCA_030038115.1 Acidobacteriaceae bacterium
GTGGGACCACTTCAAGTACTTTGCCGGCTACGAACACATCTGGCAGAACAACCCGTCGAACCCGTTGGGGGTGGGGGCCACGGACCAGGGCGGTTATCTGATGAGCGGGGTCGAAGACAACAATCTCGATTCGACCAAGGTTGTGCAGATCTGGTGGACGGGGCTGAAATACGCTTACGACAGGAAAACCGACATCACTTTCTCCTGGTATGGGCAGGTGCAGAACGACTTCCGTGTTCCGTCGACCTGCTCGGTGGCAGCGGGTTTCCGCAGTTCCTGCGCGGGCACCCTGGACGAGGGGTCGCTGTATCTGGATCATCACTTCACGCGGCGTTTCGACGGTTTTGCCGGAGTTGCGTATTCCTTCGTGACGGGGGGTCTGGCGATTGCCATTCCGCATGGCCCGGGCGTGCCGTATCTGCATAACAGCAACTGGGCTCCGACGATTGGGGGGAGATTCAGCTTCTGATCGAGGGCCGACGACCCGAAATCCCGTGCCTTTCAGGCGACAAACGTCTCCGGGCTTTAGCCCCTGTGTGCGGCCGTTGCCCACCTGCCCCCAAAAGCACGGAGCACGGCAAGGTGCGCGTCGAACGGGTCTGCCAGGTTTGTGACGGATGCGGGCCCTGGCCGCATAAAACCCCGGGCCGCTCTACAATCAGCTCCTGGCTCCAAGCTCTCTATATGACTGAAAGATTCCAGACGTTCTTTACCCGTCTGCGGCCGCATCGCGTCGCAGTCCTCATCAACGTGGACGATGACACGTGGCAATCGACGTGCATGTCCATCGTCGAATATCTGTCGCAAATATGGGGCGGCTATCACTCGCTGATCGTCCCTACGGACGGCAAGAGCATCGACCTCCTCTTCTGGAAACTTCTCTCTGCATTCGATCCCGATATCATCGTTTTTTACCGGCGGACGTTACGCGATCTGGAACGCATCAGTCCCGCGGTGCTTGAGCAGAGGGTAGCCACAGAAATCCAAAAGGCGAAAGATGGCCTCGACACGGAGGGAGCCGAATCGAGCCTTCGCAACCAGATTCTTAGCTGGCCTCTCGATGGGTTCACGATCTCGCCGGATCTCGCGAGGACGCTATTATTGCGCCTCAGTCCGTTCCACTATCAGGATCACTATCAAATTACTCCCATCGGTGTTGGACAGGCCCCCGCTCGTACCCTCACGAAAGTCTCTGACGTCGTTCCGTTTGTGGAGGCTCCGGATTCGATGGGGGTCCTGACAAACAACCTTCCACCCGATCGCGAAGCACCCCCTCCCCTCTGGCTCCATTCCGGATCTGGGCTGGCGACTGCTGCTTTTCAAGCAGACATGCAATCCGCTGGCGTCACAACTGTCCCAGTATTCATGAACGTCCTCGCCGACGAGGAGATTATGAAGTGGGGGGTCCAGCCCTGGGTTAGTTTTCGGCAGAACGCTCCGTTCTCGTTCGCTCAAATTTCGCTCGCTTCTGTCCGTGCTGTCGGCCCCGCGCGACTCACGGTCCCGTCGGTCCTTGTCGCGGGGGACACCCTCAAGGACTTCTGCCTCTACTACGCCCTTTCGCGGCTTCACAATCGTGCTGCGTGGCTCCCCTCGTGGTTCAAGCCCAAGGAGCCAAGGTTCGCATCACGGCTGGTTCACGTAGTGCGAGACCTCGAAGAGATGGGACATCAGGAGCATAGTGACACCATCGCCGTACTTAGCACTTCTGTTCCGGATGGGGAGATCAATGACCTCATTGCAACCATCCGGCGATACTTACCAACAAGTTCGTTCACGCCCGATGATGGGAACGATCCTATGTTTCTCGACAGGATGCTATGGCAGCCGTCGAAGTGGTACATCAGAAAGAACCTCGATCAAATCACTACGCATCAGATCGTCGATGACAAGCTGCCGGGTTACTTCGAATCCCCGGTACCGTCGGCCTTCTCGGAAATCATCGCGAGCAAACACCGATGGCTGGTGGAAATCGCCTTCGCCGGGAATCAGATGCCTCGTCATCCCGTCCTTGGACGCCACCTCGCGTCGGGTCCAAACATCGGGCCTGTTCGTGCTGGTATCGATGGGCTCACCTATCAGTGCCCCGGGACCTACACCGTGGGCGACGACATCGAGCTCCAGATGTTGCGCCTCAATATTTCGGTTCCACGGCCTGAAAAGATCTTCTCGATAATCCTTGCGGCCAGCGGTTATGAGTGTTCGTTATCCGATAAGGGCCGCTATGAAAATGAGACCATCGAGAAATTCGGCAGCCTCGAAAACGCCGCATCGGCGCTGCGGCACCCGACGCTGTCCGGGCTGCTAAAGGAATTCCTCAACATGCAGAGACCTAGCCAAGGAGTATTCGACGAAGGCGTATTCCTCGGAGATAAGCGCCGCTACTTGAATTTTGATCGCATTCTTGCATTGGTGAACGACGCTACCGTCGCCTATACCACCATCGATGACTGGATCTCGCGTAAGATCTTTTATCGCGGGGTCGTCTTGAAATGCGCTCGATGTGCAGACGTCGCCTGGCATTCCATAGCGGACATCACAGAGCGATTCACCTGTCTCCGCTGCGGCACCAACCAACAGTACATTCATGAGAGCTGGAGGCACCCCGACGAGCCGTCATGGTTCTACAAGCTCGATGAAATGGTTTATCAGACACTACGCCACCATGGCGATGCTACCTTGCTCACGCTCGATGCGCTCAGGCGCCAGACGCCCATGAGTTTTCAGTTTTGCCCTGAGCTGACCCTCACGCCCAAAGGCGCTTCAGGGCCCATCATGGAGATCGACGTCTGCTGCGTCATGCAGGGGTCGATTGTGATCGGGGAAGCGAAAAGCATCGACACGTTGGCGGAGCCTAACATATCTGCAATCAAGGCAGCGACCAAGTATGCGCTGTTAGCCGAAAGGATGGGGGCGACCGGTCTGGTGTTCAGTACCGCTGCCGCAGCTTGGAATGCTCGAACTACGCAAGCTCTGGGTGCTCTAAAGAATTCTCACCCTTACCTCCGACATTATCGCTACACGGCTGTAAATCTGCAGTGAATTCTCTCGATAGCGCATCCTGTCTCGCCACGATGCCCTCCTCGCATGTGCAGTGCAATAAACGGCCCCCGATGGCGAGCGCGGGGCGGGATTTGGATTCTGCTAGCATGCCTGCATGCGATGCTGCCAGGGGTGGGTGCCAGGGCGTATCGACAATCTGCCACTCCTCGCTCCTCGGACTGAGCCAAAATCCCTCCCGTCGCGAGCCATCCCTATATGTCGATACACCCTGGCGGCTGCTCTTTTCGCCACAACCTGCATGGGCCAGGAACCCGGGCCGGCTTTCCGGTATACCCTGCACGGGGATCCGGGGCATGTCGACAGGGAGATCACTGCCCTTACGCCGGATCATGACCTGCTGATCCTGCAGTCGCTCGGGGACAGCGAGTGGCACCTGAAGCGCGTAACCGGGTGGGATACGAATTCCCCGCATGAAGAGACGCTCCGGCTCGATGGCCGGATTCCGGGTGAAAAGGGCCACGCCGACGACTGGAACCTGACGGTCAA
>JASHPM010000070.1 GCA_030038115.1 Acidobacteriaceae bacterium
TCGTGAAGCGGAAATTCGCGGTGAACGGCAAAATCTATTTGCGTGACTCCGAACGCGCGCAGCGCGTTGCGTCCGAGATCCCCTTGTCTGATCGGGTTTCCGTTCGCATCCGTGGGCGGATTGCAGAAAGGTCCTATGCTCGCAGAACCATCGGGGCACCCGCCAGATACTGCTCCCGGCGTATTGTTATGGCCTTGCCTCCCGGATATTCCGATCCGTACAGATACAAGGGAATGCCTGGCGTGACATCGGGCCTGATATCGGAAAAGAAGCCATCCGTTAGCTCATAGAAGTTGCCGTTGAAAACCGTCACCGGTGGTGCTGAGTGCGCCAGGATAATGCTGTCGAGAGACCAATCGCCGCCGACTGCTTTGACCAAGGTGTGGGATTTCAGTGAGGGTATGGCGTACGTTAAGCCGGCAGAAAACGCATTGCGGACATCAAAGTCGGAATCACCGCGATTTGCAGGTCCAATCGCGTTTGATCCAACGGCCGCCGACCCAGCTGATGCCGTGTCAATAGAATGCGACCATGTATAAGAAACCAGTGCTTGGAGCCCCGCCGAAAGAGCGCGATTAAACTGAAGTTGAAGCGCATCGTAGTCCGACGAACCCGTATTCGCAACCAGGGCTGCCTGACCGATTTCTGAGTTGGGCGAAAAAAGGTACGCCGTCTGCAGGAGCCGGCGGCCAGCCGCTCCAATGTATGAAGCGGACACCGTCTGTTGTCTGCCCAAGCCTTGCTCGGCCGAGATATTCCATTGAAGCGTGTACGGCAACTCCAGGTGGGGGTCAAACCCGCCGAGAACGCCGCTCGTCGCGTCGGGAGGAACGATTGGTGGCGGAGCGGCAAGAGCAGGAGTCAAGGGGAAGGTTCCGCCTGAGTTTATCTGCAGACCCCAAAACGGATAGATAGTGTCAACGATAAGATTACCGGTCTCCGAAGAGGCGAGATCGTAAAAGACCCCGAAACCACCTCTCACAACGGTTGCGAAATTCTGATTTGGCACGAGCTGGTAGGCCAGGCCCAGACGAGGCGCGAAATTGTCGAAGGTGGTCGCATACGGAGGCGTTCCTGCTGGCGCCAAAGCCAGGTTCGACAAGTTATTCAAATTGAAGCCAGCCAAGCCAGGTATATTCGGGCCGGCTAGTGTCGACGGCGAGAAATCTGTATCCCACCTGAGTCCGTAGGTCATGGTCAGACGCGGATGAAGCTGCCATGTGTCCTGGGCAAACGCGCTGATGTTCCGAAATAAGAAAGTGTTCGGAACCGATGCTTCGATAATGCTCTCAGCAAGGACCCCGCTTTCGAACGAGGGAACGTCGTTGAACACGGGTGACTGACCGTATTGAAATGGTGCGGCCTGTGGAGACAGCCGTCGAAAGTCGAGACCAAATTTCAGCGTGTGCGAGCCCTTTTGAATCGATACGTTATCCACCACATTGAATTGGCGCTGCACATTGCGGACGACAGGTCCGACACCGATCTCTCCATTGGAGCCTAACGAAAGGACTTCGACATCAAAGTCTGCGTTCTGGGCCGTGTATGGGCTGGGAAGCGGCAGCGTTTGCAAAGGAGTGGCGCCGCCGAAGTCATCGAGGTATTCGCTCGATGCGGCATCGGTTCTGCTGTAGTTAAAGCGAAACTCATTGACGACGTGCGCCGACAGTGTCCAGGTAGCTCCCACCGTAGCCGTCTGAACGTTGGTCGCCAGTGAACTGACCGTGTTCAAGCTGCAACATATTCCACGTTGGCTCGATCCGGATGGCGAATAGTTATAGCGGCCGAATATGGAGACCTTGTTATTTAACCGGTGGTCGAGACGAAGACTGTACGCGTCCAGCGTGGCAGGGTTTGAGTAAGAGGCGTCGAACTGCGCTATGCCGTTGCCCAGGTCAGGCTGTGCGGGGTCGAATGGAAATGCATCAAGATACGGCATCATCGTTGTGCTGGCGCCGGCGCGAGCCTCCGCATCCGGAACAAAAGTAAACGAGGTAGTTGGCAGCCTGAGCCGCAGCCCTTCATAGGAAAAGAAGAAAAAGGCTTTGTCTTTGAGCAGGGGACCACTGAAGGTTCCGCCGAAGTCGTTTTGGCGCTCTTCCGGCTTGGGGAGAGGAGTCGGACTCAGAATGGTGACGCCATTGAACCAGTCGTTCGCGTCCAAATCATTGTTCCGTAAATAGTCGAAAACCTCGCCATGAAATTGGTTGGTGCCGGACCGGGTGACGATGGAAATCTGGGCGCCAGGCGTTCGACCGAACTCCGGTGCGAACGTGGAAGTTTGAATGCGGAACTCCTGCATGGCATCGACGGAAACCAGGCTGTTTGTGCCGCCGAGGACACTCGTAGTTCCGATGGTGCCTGCAGGCTGGTTCCCTCCGAAAAACGCGCTGCTACCGACGTTTGCGCTCACGCCGTCAACGGTCCAGTAATTGGAGACTGCACGCTGGCCATTCACACTGAATTGGCCGGTATCGGCTCCGTTCGACGATGTCACAACCACGCCAGGGGTCAGATCGATGAGCGTCTGAAAGCTTCTTCCGTTCAAAGGTAAGTTTTCCGCAAACTGACGATCCACAACCGTACTGACACTCCCGTCCTGCGTGTTGATCATCGGCGTGCCCGCCTCAACGGTGACGGTTTCCGAGGTAGCGCCAACAGAAAGCGCGAAATTCTGTTCTCGCCGCTCCTGGACCGATAGCAGCAGCCCCTCTGCAACATCCTCCTTGAAGCCTGGCTTCGTCACCACAATGCGATAGTGTCCGGGCTGCAATCCTGGGAAAACGTAAAATCCCGCGCTATTTGTGTCAGAAGTCGTGACGATACCAGTTTCGATGCTGATGGCCTGGACCTCCGCGTCAGGGATCGAAGCTCCCTGCGGGTCTCGAACAGTTCCCAGTAACGATGAAAGTTCCGTCTGAGACAACAAACATAGCGGGAGAATAAAGCAGGGCAGAAAGACTGCAACGATCGGTCCGACAATATGGCGAAGGCTCATATCGTATTCTTATCGCGTCGGTTAGGTGCTGGGGATGCGACAAATTGTCGCACCATGGTCATGCTCTGTTCCTTACAATGGAGTCGTCCGCGCGTTGACATCGCTTTTGGCAAATGAAGCACTGCGACCACCTTTAAACATGAGAGTCTCGGTCACAGATCGGCAGCACCTCGCAGAGCAGGATCTGCGCCCAACCAGTGAACTGGCTCCAGCCCTGGCTTTGCCGTGGCTCCAGAAACTGCGCTATGGAATTCTCGCAGGCGAGTTCGTTTTGATTTCCATTTCCGTATCATTCGCCCGGGCTGAGCTGCATCTCCTCTGGCTGAGCATCCTACTGGCGGTGGCGTTGGCCTCGAACCTTTTCCTTGGCCGCCTCTCAGCTCTAATTGGGGCCAGACGAGTGCTCGGAAGCGTGCTTGTTCTCGATGTCATTCTACTCACAGCATTGCTCGCTTTTACCGGAGGGCCAGCAAATCCGTTCAGCCTGCTTTATCTTGTCCAGATCACGCTTTCGGCAGTCGTGTTGAGCAGAAGATGGACATGGTCCCTCGGCATTCTTTCCATCTTCGCCTTTGGGTTCCTCTTCTTCTTCCATGTGCCGCTTTCAATCTTTGAAGGTCACCACGCTACCAATAACTTTTCGGCTCACCTCGTGGGGATGTGGATTGCCTTTGTTACAGCGGCCATTTTGATTTCAATTCTGGTTAGCAAGGTGTCGCAAACGCTGCGAAACCACGAGCATGAGCTTCTTCGCTTGCAAAGTCTCGTCGCAAGGCAGGAACGAATCTCGTCGCTTGCAGCTTTAGCAGCCAAAGCGGCTCATGAGATGGGAACGCCCCTTGGGACAATCGCGATCGTTGCCAAGGAGTTGGAACGATACGCACGGGACGTCGAAACTAACGAGCACGTCACTGTGGAAGCAAAGCTGATTCGTTCTGAGGTTGAGCGGTGCAGCCGCATTTTGCGGGAGATGAGTTCACAGGGAGCCGAGCTGGCCGGTGAGACCCCGGCACTCATCGCAATTGACGCTCTTCTTCAAAAGCTTCGCGATAGCTTTCCAGAACCACAACGGGACGCCATCCACGTCGATGTTCCTTGTGAATTATCCGCTTCGCTCCCGATCGAGACGACGCGTCAGGTGCTTTCGGCTCTGGTCAAGAATGCATTCGAAGCCAGCCCTACTGGTCAGATTGTCCATGTGGCCGGTGAGATAGAGTCGGGAGTTGTTCGCTTTATTGTGAAGGACTTCGGCACGGGGATGCCCCCTGAGGTTCTCGATCGTATTGCCGAGCCGTTCTACTCGACAAAACGACCCGAACACGGTATGGGTCTGGGGACATTTCTTGTGAGAGCTTTTGCCGAAGATATGGGCGGCACTCTGATCTTCGATTCCGCTCTAAACCAAGGAACCACTGCCATCCTGGAGTTGCCACTTGCGGTCAAAACCGGAGCATGAGGAACTTTCGGCGCTGGTGGCCGACGACGACGATCTTTTTCGCAGTCGGCTTGGCCGTGCTCTGGAATCACGAGGATGGGAAGTCTTTCTTGCGGCCAATACTGCCCAGACACTGGCTGCTGCCGAGGAGCATGCACCTGATCTTGCGATCGTGGATTTGCGCCTGGGTGACGAGAACGGCCTGGATGTTGTGCGCAGACTGCGCGCATTGGACCCAACGCTATTCATCCTCATGCTTACAGGCTGGGGCAGCATCGCTACTGCGCTTGAGGCGGTGCGCGGCGGCGCGGACCATTATCTGAGTAAGCCTGTGGATGCCGATCAGATTATTGCTGCTTTCAATACCTCACCGGCATCCGGGGCGAATTCGTACCCTCCATCAAGCGTTCCGAGCCTTGCACGCGTTGAGTGGGAGCATATTCAGCGTGTGATTACCGACTGCGGAGGCAACATCTCACAGGCGGCTCGCGCGCTCGGCATTCACCGCCGATCTCTCCAGCGGAAGCTCTCCAAGTATCCCCCGGCACGGTGAACCGTCCGATCGTTCTTCAACTCATATAGACGAACAGGTTCTACTACCTTCGAAGCGCTGCGTGCAACTAGCCGACGACAGCGGTGTCGCGTACTTGCGACAATTTGCCGCACTTCTGACCCGGCGTTTGGCAAATATAGTGGCCATTACGAATGATTGGCTCCTGGCAGGTGGGCTGATCGTGATTGCGGCTTTTCGCGCCCTGCTTCTAGACATATTCCCCAAATTGACGCGTGGCCGGGAACGGTCATGGGAGGCCCCAATGAATCGCCGATCGTTTCTGCATGGAGTTGGATATACAGCTGGAGTGTCCTTATCAGCCGTGATCCTCGACCGGGCCGGATTCTCCCAGTCGTCTAGACCCGGAGCTGCGCCCGCGGGCGGACCCTACAAGTTGCCTCCTCTTCCCTATGCCTACGACGCGCTCGAACCGTACATCGACGCCGAGACAATGCATCTGCATCACGACAAACATCACGCGAGCTATGTCGAACACCTGAATACGGCCGTGGCAGGCCATCCTGATCTCGCGAGCCGCACAGTCGAAGATCTGGTTGCTCATCTCGACTCCCTTCCGGAGGAGGTTCGCACCGCCGTTCGCAACCAAGGCGGAGGCGATGCAAATCACTCCTTCTGGTGGCCGATCCTGTCAAAGAGCGGAGGCGACGAGCCGAGCGGCGACCTGGCCAAAGACATCGACGCGCAGTTTGGCAGCTTCACCAGATTTCAGGAGCAGTACTCCAAGGCTGCTGCGGGCGTATTCGGCAGTGGATGGGCATGGCTGACGTTTGCTCCAGATGGAAAGCTGCAAATCGAGACATCTGCCAATCAAGACAGTCCGCTAAGCAGTGGCCGTACTCCGGTTCTCGGCGTCGACGTGTGGGAGCACGCCTACTACCTCAAATACCAGAATCGCCGCCCCGAGTACGTGGCTGCATTCTTCCACATCGTGAACTGGGATTTTGTGAGTGGCCAATATGCCGCAGCGAAGAAGGCGCAGCACACATAAAGACGCTCTCGGCCTGCGCACGTGGCAAACCATTTCCGGAGGTTACTTCAATGAATCGCAGAGAACTTCTTCAGCGTTCCGCAGCTTTCGGCTTGACCGCCGCAAGCTCGCTGGCTCTCCCTGGCGCGGTCGCCGCAGTTGGCACAGCCGCAGAAAGCGCGCCACTCAATCCGCTGATCCCTCCGGCCAATGCGTCCATTCCGGTGGCTTTCCTCATCTCCGAAGGCGCCGTCGTTATCGACTTTTGCGGCCCATGGGAAGTCTTCGAACGTGCCAGCATTCCGGGCCGGAAGTTCGATGCCTTCAGTCTCTACACTGTGGCGGAGACCGCGGCACCTATTGTTGCGAGTGGGGGATTGAAGATCGTGCCTAACTATTCCATTGCCAACGCCCCGGCACCGAAGGTCATCGTTATCCCCGCGCAAAGTCCTGCCAACGAGGCGACCAAAGCCTGGATTCGCAATGCGACCAAGAGCACCGATGTTACGATGTCCGTTTGCACCGGCGCCTTTGTCCTTGCGAGCACCGGTCTGCTTTCTGGCAAACCTGCCACCACACATCATGGTGCTTACGTTGACTTCGCGATGCAGTATCCGGACATTCAAGTTCAGCGTGGAGCCCGTTTCGTTGAAGTGGGCAATCTGGCCACTGCCGGGGGTCTAACTTCTGGAATGGATCTCGCTCTACGCGTAGTCGAGCGCTACTTCGGCCGGGATGTAGCAATCCAGACTGCCACTCTGCTTGAATATCAGGGCCAGGGCTGGCTGAACCCGTCTTCAAACGCGGAGTTTGCAGGACCCATCAAGCAGAGTGCGAATCATCCTGTCTGCGCGATCTGCGGAATGGAAGTTGATCGATCTCTGTCGTCGACTTACAGGGGAAAGACCTACTATTTCTGCGTGCGCGAACATAAGCAGATCTTCGATGCCTCACCAGAAAAATTCGCTGCCGAATGACAGACGACAGATCTCGCAGGAGCACCGGCGGCAGGGTTCGAACGTCGTGCAATTCTCTCGCGCTGCGACCTGCGCTTGCCTTTAGAGGAGTTTCACCTTGTTTTCCCGTCAACACGTTGCGCGCGCTGCAATCCTGGCTTGTGTAGTTCTGCCTTTCCAAATTGGGTGCCACAAATCCGCCGATAACGAGCCCGGCGTGACGCTTCATCCCACGAACACGCCGGTTGATCGATATAAGCTTCATGGGATGGTTGTTGCCTTAAGCGCCGCAAGCGGTGAAATCACCGTTCAACACGGCGATATTCCCGGCTTCATGCCTGCAATGACCATGGCCTACAAGCTGAAAGACCCGGCTGAGATCGAGAAACTAAAACCGGGTGACCAAATATCTGCCGATGTTCTTGTTCACTCTGACAACGACGATTACCTGCTTGACTCGGTGGTCGTCACCAGTGAAGCCCGTCGAGGATTCGTGCCTGCTATGTTGCCTCCGCACCAACTAATGGTAGGCGAACAGGTTCCAGACCTTCCGCTAGTGAATCAGGACGGCAAAGCGATCCGCCTCAAGGACTATCGCGGCAAAGCGTTGCTGATCACATTTATCTATACCCGCTGCCCCATGCCTACTGCCTGCCCTCTCATCACTAGCCATTTTGCAAAGGTGAACCGCGATCTAGCTCAAGATCTACGAGCGTACGACGCAAGCCATCTCATCAGCATCAGTCTCGACCCCGCATACGATAAGCCACCGGTTTTGCGGCAATATGGTCTTGCCTACCTCGATGACAATGCCGCAGCGTTCTCTCACTGGGAATTTGCAGACACCACGCCAGGTGATCTCAAAAAGCTGGCCGAGGCATTTGGACTTCAATACAGCGAAGAAGGCAACCAGATCACTCATACCATGGCGACGACCTTGATCGGTCCAGACAGCAAGGTTGCTAAAACCTGGGCTGGGAGCGACTGGAATCCTGACGACGTTGCCGGCGCAGTCAAATCCCTCGCGTTGAAGGCAGCGAGGTAGCGCTTTGGCGATGCAAAGACGATCCCTTTGCCGAATTTTCTCGGTGATCGCAATTTGCCTGCTCTGCTTGGTTCTGGTCCCCGCTGTGTCCGGGTGCTCTAAGGAGCCTAGCGCCTCAGAGAAGCGGGGTGAGTCCCTCTACACCTTCAATTGCTATGACTGCCACGAAGAGAATCAACTAGGTTTGCTCAAGGCGCCGCCCAAACTGCACAGAATTTTCTCTCACCACAATCTTCCGGACGGAACAACTCCTGCGACCGATGAATCTGTACGGCAGGTCATCATCTATGGCAAACGCACGATGCCCGCTTTCAACGGGCGCTTGAGCAACGACCAAATCGACGACATCATCGCATATCTGCATCGCAAATGAGCCCGCGACTACAAGAAGCATTGCTTTTCAGAAGGGAAACAGCTCGACGTGACCCACTTCATCGCCGCTCTCCTCATCGCAAGCGCACTCACCCCGACGCAGGACCAGGCCAAAACAATTGCGAAACTGGAAGACCGGCTGATGGCTCCATGCTGTTACTCGCAAACCATTCGTGTTCACATGAGCATGGAAGCCCAGCAAATGCGAGAAGAAGTGACGAATATGGTACTTGCTGGTAAAAGCGAGCAGGACATCATCAAGCATTACAAAGCAAAGTATGGCGAAACTATTCTGGTTGTGCCTGATGGGACAACAGGTCAGATTGCTTTCGCTGTTCCGGTTGCGGTCTCGTTGTCCGCGTTCGGTTTGCTCGCATTCGGAATTAACCGGGCTTTGCGCAAATCGCCCACGATCGCAGATAAGACACGGATCATTCGCACGGATTCAGCTTCGTCCGAAGTTCTCCGGAGAATCCGGGAAGAAGTGAGCGATGGATTCTAGAGATCGACTTTGTGTCTCCAATATAGCGAGCCGTCAGCTCCGTGAGCGGTAAATCGCTGAGCGTAGTCTTTCCAGCGAAACGTTACGCTCTTGTCGTCAATCGAAAGCAGACGGTGATTGGAAATGGCGACTCGATGCGTGTAACGAGCCAGATAGTGCAGAACGTGTTGCGGACCGCCGAAGGGCGGCTTGGCGTAAACGACCCATTGCTTCCGGGAGATGGTTTCGAGAAACGCTGCGAAGTTCTTTTCGTTGGCGAGCTGTACGCAGTCCCCAAAGAACGCCAGCGTATGATCGCGAAACGCCTGGCGTAAACCGTCCGTGAACTTGCGCCGAAAAACGCGGCTGAGCACTTTCACCGGCAAAAAGAAGCGCGGTCCTGAGCCGATCCAGCGGGCGTGATCCGTGGACGGCCCACCTCCCGGCACGACGCAATGTAGGTGAGGATGAGGCTGCAGTGTTTGCCCCCACGTATGCAGGATGCTGAGAAAGCCGACTTCCACTCCGAGGCGCTTTGGATCGGAGCCGATTTCGAGCATGGTCGCAGCGCAGGATTCAAACAAGAGATGGAAGAGCGCCCTCTTGTTCTGCCACACGAGAGGCACCAGTCATGGGGAATGCTGAACACGATGTGGAAGTAGTTCACCGGCAGCAGTTCATCCTGTCGGGCGCGCAGCCACTTCTCCCTCGCGTTGGTCTGACACTTCGGGCAGTGGCGATTTCGGCATGAGTGGAAAGAGATGGCAGATCGATACCGGCAATCCAGGCATCGGTCGCGATGGCCGCCGAGCGCGGCGGTGCGGCAGCGCTCGATTGCCCTGAGCACCTTGAGCTGTCCCCAGGTCAATGAGTTGCGATAGCGATCAATGAATGTGCTGCCTGATCTGCAGATGATGTCGGCCACCTCGAAGGGTGGCCGGGTCATGCCTTATCATCTCTTGATGTTTTCTTGGATCGCAGACCAGCGGGGATCGAGATCTGGTCGAGTGGATTCGATGCCGCACGGAAGTGGCGCTGCGACAGGTGCAGATAAATCGCGGTGTCTTTCAGTTCTGCGTGCCCCAGCAGAAGCTGGATCGTCCGCAGATCGGTACCGGCTTCCAGCAGCGCTGTCGCATAGCTGTGCCTCATGGTGTGCGCGCCAACAGCCTTTTTGATTCCTGCCCGCCGGGCAGCTTGCCGGCACGTATGCCAGATAGTCTTGTCGGAGATGGGGTTGTTGGTCCCGCGCTCACCCTCGGTGCTGGGGAACAGATACACC
Organism: Acidobacteriaceae bacterium; assembly: GCA_030038115.1. Classification (GTDB taxonomy): domain Bacteria; phylum Acidobacteriota; class Terriglobia; order Terriglobales; family Acidobacteriaceae; genus Palsa-343. Next base: position 10,111 of record JASHPM010000070.1, read on the forward strand.
TTCGGTCGCTTCCAGCGAAAATACTCGCGCAGAATCCCGAGCAGCTTGGGTGTCATCGGAACATCGCGGTCCCGCGATCCCTTGCCCTGGCGGATATGAATGACCATGCGTTCGCTATCGATGTCGGCGACCTTGAGAAGCGATGCCTCGGTTCGGCGTATACCGGTCGCGTAAAGAACAATCGGGATCGTGCGCTGCAGCAGAGTCGGCGCCGACGCAATCATCCGCGTCACCTCGTAGGGGCTTAGCACCACGGGCAACTTGCGGGGAACCTTCGGGAAGATCAGGTCGTCGTAGGCAATATCCCGCCGCTTCAGCACCTTCTTATATAGAAAACGCAGGGCCGACATCCGTCCTTCGACCGTGCCTGGAGCAAGCTTCTTCTCTCGCAGCAGATACAGTTCGAACTGCCTTATCTCCTCGCCGCCCAGATGTTCCGGCGACTTGCCGAAATACTCCGCGAACTGCTTGATGGCCAGAATGTAGCCACGGGCCGTGGCCGGTGAATAGTTGCGGCGCTGAAGTTCGTCCAGTACTCGTTGGCGTAGTGGGGTCACAGAAAGCTCCTCTCTGTGAACCAAACTATCCCTCTGGAACTTCAACTACCCACGACACTGCCTCCGCCGCGCCAGCGGCTTAGTTCTAACGGCCAAACCGCCGAAATGAACCCTCGGCACTTCCGAACCAACGGGGGAGGGAACCCAGGAGGGATCAGTGTGAATCTCAGGCCAAAACGACGGGACGAATTCTCGCGGTTTAGATCGGGAATTCTGCTCGACTTTATGGTTCAAGTTTCGATCCACAATCTGATCCACAAAACTTGCGGTCTTCAACGACTTCGGTGGTTTTAGGCGTTCCCCACGGGTTTGTAAGTCGTTGAAAAACCTGAAACGGGAAGACTGTCACGGCAGAGGTCGCGGGTTCGAGCCCCGTCGTCCCCGCCAGCTTCAGAACAAGACAACCAACTTTCAACCCGGACTTCGGTGTGTGTTTTGTCAGCCGTGTTTCCACGGCAGGTTCCGCGAGCCATCGCGCTCGATCTTCCAATCTGTGCATATGCGCCTACGTAACGCCATAGCGCTGGGCGCGCCAATCGCCGCTCATCCCATCTTTCCTGGCATTCATCACGAGAATGCCATGGTTTAGCCCAAAGATCTCTGGCCGGTCGATTGCTGTTGTCCCTGGATACAGAAGGCGCGAATGAAATTACACAAGAATCTCTGCGACTTTGGCCCTGGAGAATAGCATGAGAAAGACCATCGCAATCCTCGTTTTTGTATTCCTGGCCCTGGTTGTCCTGCCGGAAGCCATCCAACAGGCGCGAGCGCAGGCGGATCCCTATCCCGCCATGGCTCCTCTGGAGGAGTATCTGATGCCAAAGGACGCGGAGATCGCGCTGGCTCGCAGCGCGGCACCCGCCTCCATCTCGGATGACGCCACCGTGATGGTGCTGGAACGGCAGGGATACACGACCGCCATGCAGGGCACGAACGGCTTTCTCTGTTATGTGGAGCGATCCTGGGCCCAGGACACCGACAGGCCGGAGTTCTGGAATCCAAAAATGCGCGCTCCCAATTGCTTCAACGCCGCAGCGGCCGGCAGCGTCTCCCCGATCTATTTGATGAAGACCCGGCTGGTGCTGGCTGGCAAGTCGAAGGCGGAGATCACGCAGGCGATCGCAGCGGCCCTGGACAGCGGGGAACTGCCGCCGCTGGCGCGCGGTGGCATGTGCTACATGATGTCGAAGGAGCAATACCTCAACGATCAGGCCCACGCCTGGCACCCGCATGTGATGTTCTACGCCCCGGGCGACGTAACGAAGAGCTGGGGCGCCAATCTGCCGGGCTCGCCGATGATCGGAGTGAATGATCCGCAATCGCGACTGACAACTTTCATGATCGTAGTGCACCACTGGTCGGACGGAACCCCGGGCCCGAACTGAACAGGCGCACAGGCGAGTGCCGCCCTGCAGGATGCTTCCCGATAGCTGACCTCGATGTTAATCAGTCGTCAAGGATTGGCGCAGGTGTTCCGGGCTCGCGCGCGAGAGCGCCAGTTCGCTATGTTCAGATCTCCTGGTGCGCATGTGTACGGAGCCTGAGCAGCGATAACCCGCCTTAGGGAGTTGGCCCTTATTGTGCTCGACTCCACCATCTGAGCGCACTTAGCCGGATCGCTCGCGTCCCTGACGCGCTCTTCTCAGACTGTCAAACTTCGAATTAATGCATGTGTTCCTACATAACACCATAGCTATGGCGCATGATATTCGCTTATCCCATCTTTGTGGGTAGTTATCCCGAAAACCTCATTGTTTGACCCAACTGTCTTTGGGCCGTCGATTGCAATCTGATCTGGATACGGAAAGGGCAAACGAGGTTACAAGCACCGCTCTGCAGTTTGTTACTGGCTGTCTTCGATCCCTGGCAGTTTCTGGCTTTTTAGATAGCTGACGGAATGGGCTCCCTCCCCACGGGCGGGTCTGTTTCTTCGCCGTTGCCGGGACACAAGTGTTCACCCGGACAACGGTATAGATGCACAACGAGCAACCCTATGGAGGAGCTGTGATGAGTCATCTGAGGCTACGATGGACCATCGCTCTGGTGGTGGTCGCGCTGTATACGAGCGCCGGTCTGCACCAGGCAGTCGCACAGGCAACGAACACCGGCAACGTGGTCGGCGAGGTCACCGACCAGAGCGGAGCCGTGATCCCCGGCGCAGCGGTGATCCTAACCGATGCCTCGGCCGGTGTGACCCTGACGGACACCACCAATGCGGCCGGGAAGTACGCCTTTACTACGGTCCCTCCCGGGACCTACTCAATCAGCGCCACGAAGTCGGGATTCTCGACGGCCAGGACCAACGGTCAGGTTGTGAATGTGGGCGGGCAGCTGACCGTCAATCTGAAGCTGAAAGTGGGCACCAGCACAGAAACGGTGGAAGTGCAGGTGACCGGCGCGGAGCTGCAGACGCTGAACTCCACCGTCACCCAGACCATCGGGCAGGAGGCGATTGCATCGCTGCCCAGCCTGAACCATGATGCGAACACCTTCACCGTGCTCCAGCCCGGCGTCAGTCCAGAAGGCAGCGTGGCAGGTGCGGTCAACGACCAAAGCACCTTCATTCTCGACGGTGGCAACGGCTCCAATGACATGGACGGCAACAACAGCACTTACATGAACAGCTTCGCCGGCGACCCGACGGGTGGCATGTCCGGGCAGAAGACGGGCGTAGCCTCGCCGACAGGCGCGATGCCCACGCCGACCGACAGCGTAGAGGAAGTTACGGTCAATACCGCGAACCAGACGGCCGATTTCGACAACTCGGCGGGTGCGCAGGTGGAGTTTGTTACGCCGCGCGGCACCAACCGCTGGCATGGCGGGGTGTACGAGTACTATCTCGACAGCGGTCTGGGCGCGAACGACTGGCAGAACAATCAAACCGACACGCCTATCGCCAACTATCACTACAACCGCTATGGCGCCAAAGCAGGCGGCTGGATTCTGCCCGCCCACTGGGGCGGCCGGACCTATCTGTGGGCATGGTACGAGGGTTTCAGCTGGCCGAACGCGGAGACCATCGAAGCCACCGTGCCGTCCGCCAACATGCGCGCCGGCATTCTCTCCTACGGCGGCACGAACTACGATATGAAGTCGATCGATCCGCGCGGCATCGGCATCAACCCCGACGTGCAGGCAATGTGGAACAAGTACGAGCCGGCCGGCAACGATCCGACCTGCTCGCAGGTAGATGCTACGGCGGCCGATGGGCCGTCATTTTGCGATGGTGTGAACACCATCGGATTCAAAGCTAATATGTCCGTGCCGCAGAGCAGCCGCGATGGCGCGATCCGCATCGATCACGCCTTCAGTCCCAGGTGGAACTGGTTCGTGAGCTATCGGTATTACCATCTGTTCCTGACCGTGGACTCGCAATACGACATCGGCGGGTTTTTCCCCGGCGATACCCTGGGAACGCCGGCGGCCCTTGGCTCGCAACCGCAGGTCCCTTCGTATTACGTCACCGGATTAACCACGAACATCACGCCGAATACGACGAACGATCTTCACTACAGCGTTCTGCGCGATTACTGGCGGTGGAGCGACGACAACGCGCCGCCACAGATTCCCGGACTGGGCGGGGCGCTGGAGCCGGGCGGCGAATCCAGCAGGTATATTGTGCTCGCTCCGTTCAACGTGAACTCCCAGAATATCCGCACCCGCTTCTGGGACGGTCTCGATAACTTCATCGGAGATAACGTATCGAGCCTGAAGGGAAATCACCTGCTGCAGTGGGGCGGGCAATACCAGCACAATTACGACTACCACCAGCGCAGCGACAATGGCGGCGGCATCAACTTTACGCCGACCTACCAGCTGGGTGACTCACTGGGCGTCGGCCAGGTGAACTTCTCCGGTCTCGGCGGAGGATTCCCGACCACCAACGAGACTGCGGTGCGCAATGCGGCCGAAGTCTACGGCATCGTGACCGACTCGCAGGTGGCGTACACGCGCTCCGGCCCGACCCTGGCGCTGCAGCCGCCGCTCACCCACGCCTTTGACCAAAGCACCATCGACTATTACAACGCTTACTTCAGCGACACCTGGCACATGAAGCCCAGCTTCACCCTCACCTATGGCATGGGCTATACGCTGGAAATGCCTCCCGTGGAGAAGGAAGGAAAACAGACGGTGCTGGTGGACCAGGCCGACGAGCCGATCAGATCCGCCGATTACCTCGAGCAACGCAAGGTCGCGGCGGAACAGGGACAGGTCTACAATCCGGAGGTTGGTTTTGCTCTGGTGGGCAATGTCGGCAACGGCGAGAAGTATCCCTACCAGCCGTTCTACGGGTCGTTCAGCCCGCGCGTGGGTGTGGCGTGGAACCCGGGCTTTTCGAAGGACACGGTCATCCGCGGCGGCTATGGGCGCATCTACGGCCGTCTGAACGGCGTTGATCTGGTGCTGGTGCCGCTGCTCGGTCTGGGACTGATGCAGCCGGTACTGTGCACGCAGAACTTCTCCAACGGAACTTGCGGGCCAGCCAATCCCACAGCGGCCAACGCCTTCCGTATCGGGGTGGACGGTAACAACGCTCCGCTGCCGGCGGCCGCGCCCACCGCCCCGCAGCCCATTTACCCAGGGGTTAACTTCGCCGAAGGATCGGCCCAGGAAGGGATGGACCCCTCTTTCCGGCCGAACGACATCGACTCCTTCGATTTCACCATCCAGCGGCAGGTGGGACAGAAGTCGGTGCTGGAGGTCGGCTACATCGGCCGGCTCATCCATCACGAATTTCAGCCGGTGAACCTGAACGCGGTGCCGTACATGATGTCCGTAGGCGGCCAGCAGTTCCAAAACGCGTACGCCAACCTGGAGAAGGCGCTGGGTTGCGCCACGTCGGTGGCGGCCTGCGGCGCCAATGTTCCATCGCCAACTCTTCCCAACAGCACGACGCCCAATCCCGCGTACGCTACCTATATCAACTCGGTCGCGCCGCAGAAGTTCTTTGAAGCGGCCATGACGCCGACCGGCGCCTGCATGGGAACCATGTCCAATGGTTCGGGCACGCCCTATGCCAGCTGCACCGCAGCCGTGCTGGATACACAACTCACCAACCTCGAGCAGCAGGCGGTCTGGAGCCTGTGGTCGAGTTTGGAGGGCGGGATCAATGGGCAGACGACCTCTGCCTTCAACTTCCCGCGCACCATGATGAATACCGCGATCCCTGGCAGTACCGGGCAGTTCAGCAGCGGCGTCGCTCTGAACGCCAGCACCGGCTA
>JASHPM010000563.1 GCA_030038115.1 Acidobacteriaceae bacterium
TCCTGTTCGGGACCCTGGAAACCCGCCCAGGGCCTCGCGCTTTTTCCTCCCGCGACGCTGCGCACCGCCCGATCGCTCATGCCCGGAGGAAACGCATTCCACACATGATCCGTTTCCTGCAAAACGTCCTCGCTGTCAGCAACTGCTTCTTCGGACTGCTGCTGCTCTGGCTGTATGGACCGGTGCTCTTTCACACCCGCCCGTGGCCGCCCAGCCTTGAGCAGCAGGTGCTGCTCCTTGTTGCCGGCTCCGTTCTGCCCATCGCCGTGCTGGCTCTGCGTTTCCCGCTGGTGGCCGGCATCGCCCAGTTCTCCACTGCCTTCATCGGCAATCAGCTGCTGCATGAAGCGCCGTTGCCGGACCTGCGCCTCTGCTCCTCGGTCTCCATGACCATTGCCTTCGCCATCCTCTTCGTCGCCGTGTTCCGCGGCGTTCTGGAGATCACCCAGGAAGCCTTCGGCGAAGCCGAAGACCAGGACGACAAACAGGCCGCTGGCGCCGCCTGACAATAAATATTGCCAGGTGTCTTCGTGGGGGTTTGGATCGGGGCGCTGCTTCAGTTGTGCCGAATAGCCACCAAATCAAACGCGGCCTCAGCCTCTGCGGGATGATCTGCCGAATAGCGGCCTCCCTCATCCCTTTCGCAACTGCCGCCGGATTTTCGCAGGCTACCGCGTAGCGCGTGCCACTCGCCTCAACTCCGCCCGCGCATCCCCGTTCGCCGGTTGTGGCGGCGTCAGCAGCACTCGCCGCAGGGCGCGGATCAGCTCCGGCCCCGTCTCTTCCAGCTCCCGCAGGTGCCACGCGGCCAGCGACCCCAGCAGCCGCTCGCCCAGCGGCGTCATCCTCAGCAGAATGCGCCGGTGATCCGTCGGGTCCGGGCAGCGCCGCAGCAGTCCCTGCTCGATGGTCCGATCCACCAGCTCCACCGCGCTGTTGTGCTTCAGCAGCATGCGCGCCGCCACGTTGGCGATGGTCGGATCCAGCTCCTCCGGCATACCCCACACGCACTGCAGCAGCTGATACTGCTGCGTGCGGATGCCCGCCGCATCCGCGGCCAGGCTGCTGAAATGCAGGAACTTTCTCAGCTGAAAACGAAACTCCGCCAGGCGCCGCATCTGCGCCCGGCTCAGCGGAGGCGGTTCCTTGACCGCCTGCTGTCTTTCTCCATGACGGGCGAGATGAATGGCGCCGTGAATTTCCGCAAGGTTCATGGAACCATCGTAACACGATATATCGTGCCGCGATAATCGTGCTACGACGTTTTCCGGGCCTCCGTTGTCTCGCCCGGATCGGCCAGGATGGCCCGCGCATCCGCCTCATCGTCGGAGCTGACCTGCAGTTCCAGAGACCCCAGGCCCGGTTCCATGATCGCCGCGTTCTCGCCCGAGAGAAGCACCTCGATGCCCGCCGATTCCAGCCGCAGCTTCGCCATCTCCGCTTCCAGCGGCTCCGTGAACCTCGCTACCGTCACCACGTTGGCCATAATTCTCCCCCTGGCGCTGTCTCTCCTCCGCCTTTTCCTCATCTTATATAAGGGATACATCCCGTGCTTCCGGAGCCTCCCCCCTTGCGATGCCTCCCCCTACTCCTGCTCGCATGCCTCAGCGCCGCTGTGCGCGCTCAGGAGACCGCGCCACCGCCCGATCCGCTTCTCGAAGCCGGCCACTGCCTCGTCACGGCGCCGCAGGACCCGCTGCATCTGGCCCACGACAATCCCTACGAACTGGAGTTGGGCTTCTACACGCCCGGCGCCAAATCGGATCACAGCCAGGACATGCTGTACGTTGCGAACTACACAACGCCGGTCCACTCCCAGGGAATGGTGTTCGTATTTCTCATCCAGGGGAAGGGTTCTCACCGCGTACTGGACCTCCAGTATGTAACGCAGTTCCATCAGTCCGACGATGGATCGCAACAACTGCAACTGGTCGACCCGGCCTTCGGCGGCATTGGCACCCAGGACGGGATTGTCGCAGCCATCCGGCAAATTGGCTTTCACACCTGGACCATCCCCGTCGCCGATCTCCGCAATCGAGCCGCATCCGCCCAGTGCAGCTACGACACGGACGTCGAATAATCCGCCCGCCGGATCGCGCCACACTCACGCCGCACCGCTCGCCACTCCGGCCCCCACAACCCTCCACGATAGAATGATGGGTTCTCCGGAGGAACTCCGCTTTGATCCCGCGCTACACTCGTGCGCCCATGGGCCGCATCTGGAGTGACGAAGCCAAATTCCGCGCCTGGCTCGAAGTCGAAACCGTTGCCAGCGAGGTGCTCGCCGAAGACGGCATCGTTCCCGTTGAAGCCGCGCAGGCCATCCGCGAGCGCGGCGCTTTCTCGCTCGAACGCATCCACGAGATTGAAGCGGAAGTGAAGCACGATGTCATCGCCTTCACCACCGCCGTCGCCGAAAAAATCGGGCCCCAGTCGCGCTGGCTCCACTTCGGCCTCACGTCGAACGATGTGGTGGACACCGCCCAGGCCCTCCAGATCAAAGCCGCTTCCGCCATCCTCGGCGAAGACATCGAGCGCCTCCTCGCCATCCTCAAAACCCGCGCCATCGAGTTTAAAGACACGCCCACCGTCGGCCGCACCCACGGCATGCACGCCGAGCCCACCACCTTCGGCCTCAAGCTGCTCAACTGGTACGCGGAAATGCTTCGCAACCAGGAGCGCTTCGCCGGTGCCGCCGAACAGATGCGCGTCGGCAAACTTTCCGGCGCGGTCGGCGCCTTCGGCCACATCAGGCCCGGGCAGGAAGAACGCATCTGCGCGCGCCTCGGACTCGCAGCCGCGCCCGTTGCCACCCAGGTCATCCAGCGCGACCGCCACGCGTACTACATCGCCACGCTCGCCGTCCTCACCGCGACCCTCGACAAAATCGCCACCGAGATTCGCCACTTGCAGCGCACCGAGGTCCGTGAGGTTGAGGAGTATTTTTCCGAGAAGCAGAAGGGCTCCTCGGCGATGCCCCACAAGCGCAACCCCATCACCGCCGAACAAATCAGCGGCCTCGCCCGCGTGGTCCGCGCCAACTCCCAGGCTGCGCTGGAAAACGTCGCCCTCTGGCACGAACGCGACATTTCCCACTCCTCGGTCGAGCGCGTCATCCTGCCCGACTCCACCATCCTCGCCGACTATCTGCTCGCCAAAACCGCCGACTTAATCGAGAAACTCGTCGTCCACCCCGCGCGCATGAAGAAAAACCTCGACTCCACCGGCGGCCTCATCTTCTCGGGCCAGCTCCTGCTCGATCTCGCCGAGGCCGGCATGCTCCGCGAAGACGCTTACCGCCTCGTGCAGAAGCACGCCATGAACGCCTGGCAGAATGACCTGGTTTTTCGCGACCTCGTCGCCGCCGACCCCGCCATCGCCAGCCGCCTCACTCCCGACCAGCTCACCCGCACCTTTGATCTCGCGCGCCAGCTCACTAATGTCGACGCCATCTTCGCCCGCGTCCTCGGCTCCCCTTAGGACCTGCCTGCGGGTTGCGGCGGAAACAGCCCGTCGAGCAATCCCGCAATCGCGCGATGCAAAGCCGGCGTCCCGTGCTCGCGACCATAACGCGTCGCCGCGGCTTTGACCGGATTCTCCAGGTTGCGATTGGTCGCCATGCCGCTTACCCACATCGTGCCGCTGACCGGCTTCCCGACAATTTCCGACGGCATCTCGCCTTTCCGCACCAGCTCACGCACGCCGCGCAGATTCAACATGTAGCTGAGATCCCAAACCACCCGGAGCGCCTCTACGGCCCTGCAGCCGTTGGCCAGTCTCCCATTCGGGTCCAGCGCATAGATATTCGGCATCACCCAGATCGTCTCCATCCGGGGCCGCCACATCGCCCGTGCGCTCCAAAAAAAGCTATCGCGCAGTGCGTGAATCTCGGTCACCGTGACCAGCCATTCCTGCGGCGCCCCGATCTTCCCTGCATAGGCATTCCACGCATCGGCCACGCGTTGCTCCGGAATCAGCTTCTCAGCGTTCGTCGCGGACTCATATTCGGTCAGGGCAATCCGCTCGCGGAGTTTGCCCGTCGCCAGCGCGTGGGTAAGGCCCTTGTCGCCCGCGAACACCGTCGCGAGCATATCGACGAATGCCCGGGCATCGCCGAGCGATTCTATGCGGCCGGCAGCTTCGTTGATCCGAATCGCCTGCTGCACCCCGACCTCCCATTGATACATCGCCTGGGATGAATCCGGGGTTTTGTCGCCTAGCGGATTCCACCCGCCCAGCACAAACGCGGGATCGCTGTACGCCTTAATCTCGGTCGCGTCCTGCGGCATCGTTAGCTGCTTCGACGCCGGATTCCGCTGCGACGTGTCGATGGGGTGCCCGTCCAGATCGGTGCTGTCGAATTCCCATAAACGCAGATGTGCTCCATCGACTTCGACCGGCCCCCACCCGATCGCCGGCACCCCCTGCAGCTTGCAATGAATCAGCACCGCCTCCGCATAGGGATAATTCAGCCCGTGATTCATGGGCAGCCGCGCCAGCACCGCGCCCACCGGCGTGCGCGCCGGGGTCGTGGCCGGCGCCGCACCCGCCTGAACCGGCCGCTCCCGCGCAATAAA
>JASHPM010000564.1 GCA_030038115.1 Acidobacteriaceae bacterium
TATCGTTCACTCAGGATCGTCTAAGCTTGTTCTCTTTCTTTCCCACAATCCGCCGTCTCCTCCTCCATCCCGCCTTATGGTGCGCGCTTGCCGTTCTTATGTGCGTGGGTCTCGCCCGCCCATGGGTGGAAATGGGCTTTTGGGACGACTTCTCTTACATTTGGTGCGCGCGAGTCCTCGCGGATACTGGCCATATCGTCTACAACGGCTGGGAAACGGCGATCCTCGGCTGGCAGCTTTACTGGGGAGCCCTGTTTATCAAGCTCTTTGGTTTTTCCTTCAATGCTCTGCATGTTTCGGGCCTGATCCTGGCGATGGCTACCGCTGCTTTAACTCAGCGAGTCTTCGTGCGCACAGGTTTAACGGAATGGAACGCGACCATTGCCACTCTTTGTCTCACGCTCTCGCCCGTCTTTCTGCCGCTGTGCTTTACGTTCATGTCGGACGTGCCAGGATTTCTGTGCATGCTGGTCTGCCTCTATGGCTGCCTTCGCGCATTGCAGGCTGCGACGGATCGCGCCGCGCTTGGCTGGCTGGTCTTTGCCGCGTTGACTAACGCAGTCGGTGGAACCGCCCGCCAGATCGCGTGGCTCGGCGTCCTGGTGATGGTTCCGTTCGCGATATGGCTCCTGCGCCGGCGGAGAGGAATCCTGGCCGTTGGTATTCCCGTGTGGATTGCGTCGGTGGCCTTTGTGATTGCCTGCCTGCAATGGTTCAAACACCAGCCCTATTCCCTGCGTGAGAAATTGATCACCGCGAGCAGCTTTCACCATTCTCCGGTTCTCGGAATACGTATTACGATCTTCTTCTGTCTCCCGATCCTGGTGGCCTTCCTGCCTGCTATTCCGGTCCGGAAGAAGGGAGTCCAGCTTCAATGCGCTGTTGCAGTGGTATTGCTGGCTGTCGTTGGCATATGGATTTCACGCCCGGCCTTCTATTCAGGCGTCGCGCATGAAGCGCGCCTGGCCCCCTTCTCGACAGAATGGGTAACCGCCAGAGGACTTTTCCAGCCACCTAATCTCTACGTTTTGCCCCCCTTTGTCCTGTCTCTCGCTTTGCGCCTTGTGCTCACGCTCTTGACTGGCGCATCGCTGCTTGCCCTTGTGATTTGCCTTTTCTCCCTGCCTTCGGCACAGCCCGCCCGTGGCCAGGATGAGCGAATCTCCAGCCGAACGTTGTGGTTTTTGCTGGGCCCTTCCACAAGGGCCTATGGGCTGCTGATCGAAACACGGGTAGGGGTATTGGAGCGCTACGTTATCCCACTCATCTTCGTCCTGATCCTTGCTCTGCTGCGCGCGTATCAGTCGAGGATTGCTCCACGGATTTCCGGATGGAGCCTGATCTGCACCGCCGTTTTTGCGGCATACGCGGTAGCGCAGACCCACGATTTCGCGGCCGCACAAAAGGCCCGGCTGGCCGCTGTTCGCCAGTTGCAGGCGGCCGGGACTCCACGCAGCCAGATCCGCGCCGGCTTCGATTTCGACGGCTGGACCGAACTGCAACTGAAGGGCTACGCGAACGACCCCCGCATCCAGTGGCCGCCTGGAGCTTTCCATCCGGTTCCGCCTCAGACCGGCCCGGAAGCCTGCAGGGAGGACTCGTGGGTGGCAATCCGTCTGCCCGACATTCACCCTCGCTACGAGTTCTCTTATGGTCCGACTCCGTGTTTTCCGGAGTCGCAGTTTCCTCCGCTTGTCTACCGTACCTGGCTTCCGCCTTGGCAGCGGGAGATCTACATTCTGGCGGCGCAGGGGTGATTCGCAACTGAATTGCTCCGCGGGGTCCGTCAAAAACTGGGCTCCGCTGCAGGCGATTACGAATAGACGGGTCACAAGGTGCATGGGCGGTGGAATTCTCTCCTCTGGAATGAGGAGAACGCGCCGCATGGAAGGCGACATGTTGTATCGTTCTCCTTTATCCCCGAGGAGACATCCGCCCGCCATGCGTCTTCCTATCTCCGCATTTGTAACAGCGACAGTTCTACTCTCAATTCCCGCAGCCTTCGCCGCCCCACCCACCTCCCGCACCACGCAAACGGCCACGCCCGCCTCGAAAGACCCACGCCTCGCTGGCGCTTACACCTTCCACCGCGGCGGATGGACTTACGTCCACCTCGAAGGCTCGCCCGAGCAGATCGGCTTCCAGCACGGCTACCTCCTCGGCCCGCAGATCGCCGACGCCCTCCACGTCTACAAAGTCGAAGACACCCACACCACCAAACGCGTCTGGCAATTCTTCCGTGACGCCGCCCAGGAAATGTTCTGGCCGCACATCGACGCGGAATATCAGGCCGAACTCAAGGGCATCGCCGCAGGCGCGCAGGCCCGCGGCATCCACGTTGACGTGTGGGACATCGTCGCCCTCAACGGCACCATGGAGCTCGCCGAATACTATGTGCCCTGGCTCGACAAACGCCAGCACGCCCTCAACGCGCCCAGCATCCACGCTCCTGGCAACTGCAGCGCCTTCATCGCCACCGGCAGCTGGACCAAAGACGGAAAAATCGTCATCGCCCACAACAACTGGAGCTCCTATGCCGAAGGCTCCCGCTGGACCATCATGTTCGACATCAAACCCGCCCACGGTCACCGCATCCTTCAGGACGGCGTCCCCGGCATGATCACTTCCAACGACGACTTCGGCCTCAACGACGCCGGCATCATGATCACCGAAACCACCATCAGCCGCTTCGAAGGATGGAACCCCGACGGCATCCCCGAATTCGTGCGCTCGCGCAAGGGCCTCCAGTACGCCAACTCCATCGACGATTACGCCGCCACCATGATCGAAGGCGACAACGGCGGCTATGCCAACGACTGGCTCATCGGCGACCGCAAAACCGGCGAGATCGCCTACCTCGAGCTCGGCCTGAAGCACACGCCCATGTGGCGGACCAAAGACGGCTACTACGTCAGCTCCAACTTTCCTCGCGACGCTTCGCTCATCAAAGACGAAACCGACGGCTGGAACGCGAATGACCTCTCCGCCTCCGCCAACGCCCGCCACGCGCGCTGGGAAGAGGAGATGAAGGCCAGCAAGGGCCGCATCGACGTCACGCTCGCCGAGCAGTTTCTCGCCGATCACGAAGACGTCTTCACCCACCAGCAAAATCCCGACCAGCGCACTCTCTGCGGCCACGTCGACTTGGCGAAAGAAGGCGTGCCCCAGTGGGACATGGGCCCGTACAATCCCTTCGGCGC
>JASHPM010000565.1 GCA_030038115.1 Acidobacteriaceae bacterium
CAACAAATCCCACTCGAAAATCGTGACGATGCCCATCGCCACCATCGAATACAGCACGTAAAAGTAGTGATCCCCCACCTGTGCCCAATACGGCCGCACCTGATGCGGCATGTGATAGGGAGTGTAGAGATACAGCGCCACCACGAAGCCGGGAATTCCGATGGCGCACGCCGCCTGCACCAGCCGCGTCTTTGCGTCACCCTCCGACGACGCCAGTTCATGGGTGAAGAAGCGATCGAGAAAATGCCGCACCAGCACGCGAAACTGCGTCGGCTGCTCCGCCTCGACAGGCTTCCTGCGCGCCAGCACTTCCAGCGAGAGCACTTCGTCGCGCGGCGGCTTCGGTGCCCGTGCCGCTCTAGCCATTGCCAATCGTCATCACCTCGACCAACTCCCGCGCCGCGGCGCGCGTATCCTGCTGCCGCACCAGCTGCGCAAACACTTTTTCCAGACTGGGCAGCTGCATTAGCCGCGTCAGCTCCGACGGCGCGGAATCGGCCACGATCTTCCCCTGTGCGATCACGATCACGCGATCGCAGATCTGCTCCACGATTTCGAGCACGTGCGAGATGTACAGCACCGCCTTGCCCGCCGCGGAGAGCTCATGCAGCAGATCCCGGAACAGCCGCGATGACAGCACATCCAGCCCCGAAAGCGGCTCGTCGAGCACCAGCACTTTCGGATCGTGCATCAGCGCCGCCGCCATCAGAACGCGCTGCCGCATACCCTTTGAATACGCCGTCATCGGCGAATGCCGCCATGACTCCAGCCCCAGCAGCTGCAGCATCGCCGTCGCCTTTTCTTCGATCAGCCGCTCGCGCATGCCGCGCAGCCTTCCCACTAGCTGCAGATACTCCATGGCGGACATCCATGCATACAAATGCGCTTCCTCGGGGATGTAGCCGAAGGTGCCGCGCCACGCGAGCAGGTCGGCATGAATGTCCCTGCCCTCAAACAGCACGCGCCCATCGTTGGGCCGCAGCAGGCCGGTGATGATCTTCACCGTCGTCGACTTCCCTGCCCCGTTCGGCCCCAGAAAGCCGGCAATCTCTCCCGCCTTCACCTGAAAGCTCACATCGCTGATCGCCGGGATGCCGCGATAGCTTCTCGACAGATGCTGTAGTTCGAGCACGACTGGCGCCTCCGGCTTTCGATATACCCCTATGTAGCATACTTCTCTTTTAGAGTCAACAGAATGCTACATAGGGTGTACAATTTCTGCCATGCCGGTTGACGCGAAGCTCTCCCATACTGCCGCCATGATCCTCCAGGCCATCCGCGCCGGGCAGATCTACGGTTTCAGCGTGATGGAGATGACCGGCCTGCCCAGCGGCACGGTCTATCCGGCCATGCGCCGCCTCGAACGCGATGGCCTGATCGTCTCCAGATGGGAGCAGCAGTCGATTGCCGACGCCGAACAGCGGCCCGCGCGCAAATACTACCGGCTGACGCGCACCGGCAAAGCCACATTGGAAGCCGTCTACAAGCGCTACCCGCTTCTGGAAAAGATGATCCCCTCGCCGGAGCGGGCGCAGGAGGTGGAACGCACATGAAGCTCGCACGTTCCTCTCAACTCGCCCGCCTTATCGTGCGCTCTGCTTCCGTGCTGGTCCCGCGCCGCGATCGCTCCGCCTGGACCGCGGAATGGACCGCCGAACTGTGGCACTTGTGCCATCCGCGCTGCTGCGAGCCCGACGCCGATCCTCTCCAGTTCAGCTTCGGCGCCTTTCACGATGCTCTCTGGATTCGCTGCGATCGTCTGCGCTCGGACGCGCTGCCTGTCGTCCGATCCGGATCGGCTGCACGCTGCACGCTCGTCCTCTGCACCGCCACGCTGGCTGCGTTGCTGATCTGCCTCTGTCTGCCCGGCGCACGCTCCGCGCTGCTGCCCATTCCTTATCGCAGCGCCGGCGACCTCGTCATCATCTCCAGCAGCGGTTATGCGGGCGCGCAGTCTCCCTCCATCCGCCTGGACGATTACGAGGAGTGGACCACCGACACGGCTACCCTCTTCAGGCAGATTGCCTTCTATCGACCAACAGATAAAGCTGTATACCCGGCGCACCACCCCGCAGTCCGCCTCTCTCTCGCCCAGGCCAGCGACAACCTTCTCGCGTTGCTCGGCCTTCCCCCCAACACCGCCGATCCCTCTGCGCCGCATCCTGCCCAGCCGCGTCTCATCCTTACCCGCACCGCGTGGCGAAAAACCTTCCACAGCGATCCTCACCTCGTCGGCCGCACAGCCGACATCGACGGCCAGCCGGTCCTCATCGCTGGCATCCTGCCCGACGGCGACTGGCGCTTCGCTGGCCACGTCGATGCGCTGTTGCTCGAAGACCAGCACACCCTCGCCACACTGCCGGCCGCCACCAAAGGATTCGTCATCGCCAGAATTCGCGACTCCGCCTTTCCTGCGCCTCGCGACGGCTGGCGGAAGATGGTCGAAACTCACTTCGGCGTCACGCGCAGCTTCGACTGCATTTCCGTGACCCGCCTGCTCGGTCAGCCATCTTCCGTATTTCTTTTCGCGCTGCTGCTGGCCTGCCTGGCGCTCCCGGCCACCACGGCGCTGCCGCTCGGCGATTATCCTTCCCGCCGCAACCGCCTGCCCGGAACCGTCAACGCGCGCCGCTGGGTTTTTCTCGCCGCCAAATTTGCGCTCGTCCTCGCGATCGTCGATCTCGGCTCCACGGGCCTGGCCTACGGCCTCAGCGCCAGCGGTCCGATCACCGCCATCTATATTCAGATCGCCACGGCGTTCCCCGCTCTGCTTTTCGGATTCCGCTGGATCCTCCAGGACCAGCGCCGTCGCTGCCCGGAATGCCTCCGCCTGCTCTCGAACCCGGCGCGTGTCGGTCAGGCCTCCTGCAATTTCCTTTCGTGGAACGGCACGGAGCTTTTCTGCGCGCGCGGCCACGGCTTGCTGCACATCCCCGAGCTGCCCACCAGCTGGTTCAGCACGCAGCGCTGGCTCTGCCTTGACTCGTCATGGCTCTGTCTCTTCCCCGAGACCATTGCCCCGTCGCCGGAATTGATCTGACGAAGGTGGCGCAGCGCTGAAGCGCCCCGCATCGGGTCTCTGCGTGCAGGCCCGCATTCTGCGCCGTGCAATAGACTAATCCCGTAGAAACCCTTCATCGCCACGAAAGGAGCGCGGCCTCCTTGCAGCCCTCCCGCCTCGCAGCTCTTGTGCTCCTGCTCACTGCGCTGTGCGCCTCTGCGCAGCTCGCGCCTTCGGAGCGCTATGTCTGGAAGAACGTTCAGATCGTCGGCGGCGGATTCGTCGACGGCATCGTCTTTCATCCCACCACGCCGGACCTCCGCTACGCGCGTACTGACATCGGCGGCGCCTACCGCTGGGATGCCGCGACGCATCGCTGGCAGCCCCTGCTCGACTGGATTTCCTGGAAAGACCGCAACCTGATGGGCGTCGAGTCCATCGCCGTCGATCCTTCCGATCCCAACCGCGTCTACCTTGCCTGCGGTACCTACACCAGCCAGGACGCGCCCGACGGCGCCATCCTTCGCTCCAGCGATCGCGGCAGAACATTCCAACGCACAAATGTCCCGATCAAGTTCGGTGGCAACGAAGACGGGCGCGGCAACGGAGAGCGCCTGGCCGTCGATCCGCAGGATGGCCGCATCCTTTATTTAGGCACACGGCACGACGGTCTCTGGCGCTCTCGCGATCGCGGCGTCACATGGACGCGCGTCGATAGCTTTCCCGATTTCACCGAAGCCGTGCCGCCCACCCCCGCTCCCCCTCCCGGCGAAGCACCCCAGGAGTACGGGCAGCGCATGCCCATTCGCGGCAGCGGTGTCGTCTTCGTCAAGTTCGTTCCGCCGGCCACCTCAGCCAAACTCCACGCAGCCACGCAGACCATCTACGCCGGCGTGTCCCTGATGAACCGCGCCAACCTCTTCGTCTCCACCGACAGCGGCGCGAGCTGGCAACCCGTCCCGGGAGCGCCGATGCAGTATCGCCCCACTCGCGCCGCACTCTCTTCCGACGGATCGCTCTACATCGCCTACGGCACCGCGCCCGGTCCGTCACCCATGACGAACGGCGCGGTGTGGAAGCTCAACACGCAAACCGGCGCCTGGACCGACATCACGCCGGAGCGTCCCGTTCCAGGCAGCAGGGAATTCGGCTACGCCGCCGTTTCCGTCGATGCGCACCACCCGCAGACGCTGATCGTCAGCACCTTCGGCCATCCCTGGTCAGAAGGCGGCGAGCAGATTTTTCGCTCCACCGACGCGGGCGCAACCTGGAAACCCGTCTTCGGCG
>JASHPM010000566.1 GCA_030038115.1 Acidobacteriaceae bacterium
GTTCTTTGTGCTCGATCTCCTGCAGCCGATCGGCTCCCGCGACGTTCAGCGGCCGCAGAATCGCTGCGTTCATCACGCCGAATACCACCAGGTTCGCCGCGATCGCCATGGTCAGCGAAAGAACCACGGTCAGCACAAATCCCGGTGAATGCCGCAGCCGTCGCGCCGCAATCCGCACATCGTTGAAAGCTTCTTGCATGGCTCCCCCAATTATGGGCAGGAATCTCCATCGCCCTCCCTGCACTTCCACATCCATCCGTTTGCCCGGCTCTATCGTCTGCAAAATCCGGACCTTAACTCAAGAATTTCGCCTGCTCGCCTGGCGCAGTCTCTGTCCACAATTCAAACGCGCTGTCCGCTTTCGAACAGGTCGCGCTCGCTGTGCTCTGGCACGCCGGTTTTTTCTGCACCGTGGCGCCCTGCGCCCTGTACCCTTGTTTGCAAACACCCGATGCTGCGACGTTTCCTGCTGGCTTTTTCCCTGGCCCTTCTTTGTCTGCCCGCCTGGGCCGCGCCACGCCTGCAGGACACGGGCTTTCTGAATCGCTCCATCGAGATCAACGGCGAGCTGCACCGCTACGTCGTTTATCTGCCCGAGAACTGGAACCGGCAGCAGACCTGGCCTTTCATCCTGTTCCTCCATGGCTCCGGGGAGCGCGGCTCGGAAGGCATGGACGAAACGCAGATCGGCCTCCCGCAGGCCATTCGCCTGCACCCCGAGCGCTGGCCCTTCGTGGTCGTCATGCCGCAGGTCCCGTTCAACCACCACCACTGGACCGATCCCGACATGATGGCCATGGCCATCGCCGCGCTGGATGCGGAGATCAGGGAATTTCACGGCGACCAGGATCGCGTTTATCTCACTGGCCTCTCTCTCGGCGGCTACGGCGCATGGGAAATAGCGAAGACCTACCCGCATCGCTTCGCCGCGCTGGTTCCGGTCTGTGGCGGGGTCTTCTGGTCGTATCAGCCCGATCGCTGGCGCGAAGTAAACACCCTCCCCGCCGAATACGCCCGCGCCGTCGGCCGCACGCCCACATGGATTTTTCACGGCGCCGACGATCCCATTGTCAATCCACGCCAGTCGCTGCTGATGTTTCAGGCGCTCAAAGCCAATGGCGGGGACGTGCGCTTCTGGGAGTACGCCGGTATCAAACACAATGTCTGGGATCGCGCCTATGCAGAGCCGCAGCTCTCGCGCTGGCTCCTCGCGCAGCGTCTCAGCGCCATTCCTAAGCTCACTGCCCTCTCGGAACAAATCCTGGTTCCGATCCATCCCGTCCCGGCGAAAGTCGATCCCGCCGTTTACAACGCTTATGCCGGCGACTACGAGGATCAGAACGAGATCGTCGCCACCGTTTACCGCCAGGGGGACAAGCTTCTCGCGCGCGACCGCATTGGCGAGGTCACGGAACTGTTGCCCGAGAGCCCCACCACGTTTTTCTACCCCACCGGCGGCACACGCCGGCTGACGTTCGAGCGCGACACCGAAGGCCACGTCACCGGCATACGCTTTCGCGACGACCGCCACGAAGAATTCTGGGAACGCAAACGCTGAGCGCTCGTTTCGCTCACTCCGTGTGTGAGCCACTTCCTGGCTCCTCCCTCCCAGCTCCCGGCTCGCATCCCTGTCCACTCCCGAACACTTTTCGCCCATTCGGACACCCCATTGATCCCCCGGTCTGCCTAACTCCATGATTTTTCAAATCCGCGGATTCCCCGAGTGCGGCATCCGGCGTGCACTCTTCTCCCCGTCGGGTCTCCCCCAAATCGCAATTAAGGGAACCGTTATGCCTCCATCCGCGTATCCAACCAGCAAGGTCCGCGCTATGCGTCGATTCGCTGTGTTCATCCTCTGTCTGACCGTCATCGTTGTTCTTGGCGTGTCGCTGCCGCATTCTCACCGCCATGTGCGCGCCGCAGCCGCGGCCTTGCCGCAGTCCGGTAACTGGCACAGTGGCGACTGCGAGGACAACAGCAACCACTGGGGAGAGCCCCACGTGTGCCAGATGCGCCGCACCACCTTTGCTTTGCCCTCGGGCCACATCAGCGTCGACACAACGAACGGCGGCATCGATGTGATGGGCGAGGATCGCTCCGACGTCGCGCTGGAAGCTCGCGTCACCGCCTGGGGACCTTCGGAATCCGAAGCCAATGATCTGCTGAACCAGGTTGTTATCGACACGAACGATGGCGATATCCGCGACCACGGGTCGCACACACACTTTTTCAGCGGCAGGGGCTACAGCATCGACTACCACCTGCATGTGCCGCGTCATCTGGCTGCCGATCTGCATACCATGAACGGTGGCATTGATCTAACGCGTCTCGATGGCAACGTTCATTTTGAGACCACGAACGGCGGAGTAACCATTGACCGGCTTGCCGGCGAGGTGAACGGGCACACCGTGAATGGCGGGCTCAACGTCTCGCTTGACGGCGATCACTGGCAAGGGGCAGGTCTTCACGCTGACACGACAAACGGCGGCATCGACTTGCGGGTTCCGGAGCACTACTCTGCTCATCTGGAAACCGGAACGGTCAACGGTGGCATTAATGTCGACTTTCCGGTAACCGTGCAGGGCACCATCAAGAACCGCCTGAACACCGACCTTGGCAATGGCGGCTCAACGATCCACGTTCAGACCGTTAACGGTGGCGTCACCATCAGCCACAGCAGTTCGACCAGCGCGGACTGAACAACTGCTTTGTGTGCGATTGCATCAGAGTTTTGTTGTCTACTTTTCCTCCCCCGGGCCCTCCCCCCTTCTTCAAGTACACACAGTCTGGACAACCCTCCAGCTGTGCATCCCGGGTCGCTTCCACAATCGCTGCCTGTCTGGTCCTGACCACCCTTTCCACTCACAGCGTGCCCTTTCCACACCACCTTTCCGAAACCTCTGTTAATCCCGTGGAGAAGCTGTGCGTCTTCTCGCATCCCTCCATCGCTTTTCCTCCTTTTTCTCATTCCCCCACCCACGTTTTCTAAAACCGACATCGCCTCCCAGCCCGCTCCACCAGCGGTTTCCCGTCGCCTTTCCACTTTTCCGGCCAGAACGACTACGGCTGCTGAATAAGAATCAAAAATTAAACCCCGTAATAGCCGTTGTGGCCGACTGATCTCCGCAACGCACAAAACATCCGGGTTTTCCAGAGGGTCGGGATCCGCCATGTGACCCTAGAATGGAAGGGCGGGTTTTAACTCCTTGCGGACTGTCGCCCCGCCTGGTGTACAGTGAGTCCAATCGAATTTGGGGGAAGCCAACATGCCGGCTGTCGAAGAGGAAAAAGCCGCTCAGGGAGCGACTATGGAGATCAGCGTGAGCCGTCAGGATCTTCTGCGCGAGCTCACAGCCACACAGAGTGTGGTCGAGCGCAAAACCACCATCCCCATCCTCTCCAACTTCCTGCTTGAAGCTGACGGCGACCGCATCGTCATCACTGCAACCGATCTGGACCAGAGCATTCGCACCTCCTGTGCCGCCAAAGTCAAAAAGCCGGGCTCCTGCACCATCCCCGCGCGCAAGCTGTACGACTACATTCGCCTACTAGGCGACGGCGACATGTCCATCAAGCTGCTTGAGAACCACTGGGTGCAGATTCGCGCCGGTCGCTCCAACACACGCATGGTCGGCATGGCGCGCGCCAATTTTCCGCAGGTGCCTGAGTTCCCCGAAGGTGGTGTAACGAGGATCCCCGTTGCCTCGCTGCGGAATCTCATCGCGCGCACCATCTTCGCTATTTCCAATGAGGAATCTCGCTACACCCTGAACGGTGCGCTGCTCATCCTCAAAGCTGAGTCCATCGCCATGGTCGCCACCGACGGCCATCGTCTGGCGCACATCGAAAAAAAGGGCGAAAGCTTCCCCGCAATCACCGCTGAAAAGAAAACCCTGGTCCCGCGCAAGGCTCTGCAGGAGCTGCAGTCACTGCTGGCAAACACCGAGGCGGAAACCGTGGAGTTTGCGGATGACGACTCGACGCTTTTCTTCCGCATCGGGCATCGCGTCCTCACCAGCCGCAAGCTCACTGGCCAGTTCCCGAACTACGAAGCGGTGATGCCGAAGGACAACAACAAGTTCGTCATCGTGCGCAGCCAGGATCTCTTCGCTTCCATCCAGCGCGTCGCGCAGTTCGCCGACGAGCGTTCCGGCGCCATCAAGATGCGCATCGAGCAAAATGAGCTGAAGGTCTCCTCGTCCTCGACCGAAGCCGGCGAGTCGGAAGACACCATTGAAACGCCCTACACCTTCGACCCCATCGTCGTGGGCTTCAATTCCGCCTACCTGATCGACTTCCTCCGGGCCATCGGCAACGAAGGCGAGGTCCGACTCGAGTTCAAAGACGCGCAATCCGCCGGCCAGGTCCGCCCCGAAGACGGCTCCGACGACTACAAATACCGCTACATCATCATGCCGATGCGGATCTGACCCGGTCCCTCCGGATCACCTGCTGTTGCCAGCAACGGAGTCTTCCCCATGGCTTCGCCCCCCCAGCCCGTGACCTTCGCCTGTGGGGAAAGGCACCAAAAACAGCATCAAAACGATGCTAGAATATGTGTATTGAGGTCTTCCCATGCGCACAACCATTGCCCTCGATGACGATTTGATCCGGCAGGCGGAGCAGTACACCGGTATCAAAGAGAAGGCTGCTCTGGTCAGGGAGGCGCTCACCCGGCTCGTCCGCAACGAGGCTGCCCGTCGCCTGGCGGCTCTGGGCGGGAGCGATCCCGCCGCCACCGCCGCGCCCCGCCGCAGAAAAGCACATGATCCTCGTTGATACTTCGGTCTGGATCGACCATCTGCGAACCCCGAATGGGAAACTCCAGGAGCTGCTCCAAAACGACGAGGTCGCGACCCATCCGCTGGTGCGCCTGGAGCTGGCGCTCGGTTCAATCACCGACAGGGAAAAGGTGCTGAATGACCTGTCGCTGCTGGTTCAGGCTCCGGTCGTGGGTATGGATGAGTTGTTCGCTCTGGTAGAGCTGCGGAGACTGTACCGAAGAGGGATCGGCATCACCGATCTTCATCTCGTTGCCTCTGCTTTGTTAGACAAGTCCCTCTCGATCTGGACCCGAGATGAGCGATTGGGCGACATCGCCGGCGAGCTTGGCATCCGCGCGGCCATTCCTTAGCGAATCTCACGAACGAGTTTTTCCGCCGAGCGGGGAGCGCATCATCGTTGGTCAGCGTGGCACACTGGATGGGTGAAGGCGCTGCCTCTGCATAGACTCTCCGCCAAAGCGCATCAGCTCACGGCCATGGTGCGTTCAACGATTTCGCTGACTGTCACCGGGCTTCTCCTCGCGCTTCTCTCCTGCTCCAACCATCACGTCTCAAGTCCCGCCGACAACTTCGCGCTCGGCGTCGACCCCGCCATCGCGCAGGCCATCGACGCGATCCCGGCCATCGATAACCACGCGCATGCGGTTCTCGCGCCGCCGCTCGACGCCACAGAGAAGGAATTTGACGCGCTTCCCGTCTCGAACCTTGAGGCGCAGTCCGATCCGCCGGCGTTGCGTGCCGATTTTGCGCTTCTCGGTCCGGCCTGGAAGGCGCTTTGGGGCTTCGACACGCCTCCGCCCCTCGACGCGGCCGGTTTGGAGCGCCTGAATGACGTCCGCGCCCGCGTGAAAGCGCAGCACGGCGAGCAATTCCCCACCTGGGTCCTCGATCAGGCGCACATCGGCACCATGCTCGCCAACCGCGTGGCCATGGGCCGCGGCGTCGAGCCGCCACGATTCCGCTGGGTGCCGTACATCGACGCGCTGCTCTTCCCACTCGACAACAGCGGCATGGCCGCCGCATCTCCCGATCGCCAGCAGTTCTTCGCGCTCGAGGATCTCCTTCGCCGCCGCTACCTCACTGCCGTGGGAATGTCCGCGCCGCCGCCGACTCTGGATGCGTATCTCGGCCAGGTGGTCACGCCCACTCTGGAGCGGCAGAGAGCCGGCGGTGCCGTCGCCGAGAAATTCGAAGTAGCGTACCTGCGCTCTTTCGACTTCAGCGATCCGCCGCGCGCGCAGGTGGAGAAGATTTACGCGCGCTGGGTCCACGGGGGCACGCCCGACGCAGCTGACTACAAGCTCCTGCAGGATTTTCTCTTTCGGTATATCGCCGCGGAATGTGGACGCCTCGGGATGGCGGTGCATCTTCACGCGATGTCCGGCGGCGGCAGCTACTTCTCCATTGCCGGCGACAACCCTCTTCTGCTCGAACCCATCTTCAACGATCCGCGCCTGCGCAAAACCAACTTCGTGCTGCTGCACGGGGGCTGGCCGTTTGTGCAGGAAATCGGAGCGCTGCTGCAGAAGCCCAATGTTTATCTGGATATTTCCGGCCAGGACCTTTTGCTCACGCCGCGCACGGAGGCGCAGTGGCTGCGGGAATGGCTGGAGTTCGAGCCCGAGAAGGTTCTCTTCGGCACCGACGGCTATCCCTATTCCGACGAAATGGGCTGGGCGGAATCCACGTGGATCGCCAGCCGCAATGCGCGCCAGGCGCTGGGCATCGCGCTCACCGGAATGGTGCAGGACGGCGAGATCACCCGCGATCGCGCCGCGCAGATTGCACGCCTCGTCCTGCGCGGCAACGCCGAGGCGCTGTACCACCTGCCCAGCCACAACTGAACCGGGCCCACGCCCACGCCACACTTGCAGCGCGCGTGGCACACTGGATGCATGAAGGCGCTGCTTCTGAGCGAATACAAGCAGCTTGACGTGCTCGATCTGCCGCAGCCCGTGCCGGCGCCGGGAGAACTCCTCATCCAGGTGGCAGCGTGCGGCATCTGCGGGAGCGACGTCCACGGATACGACGGCTCCTCTGGCCGCCGCATTCCGCCTATTGTCATGGGCCATGAAGCCGCGGGCATCGTCGCGGCGACGGGCCCGGGGGTGAGCGCTTTTCGCATGGGCGACCGCGTCACGTTTGATTCCACCGTCTACTGTGGCGCGTGCCCGTACTGCCTTCGTGGAGAGATGAACCTCTGCGATCGGCGTCAGGTGGTGGGCGTTTCATGCGGCGAATACCGGCGCAACGGCGCTTTCGCCGAATTTGTAACCGTGCCGCAGCAAATTGTTCATCGGCTGCCGGCCTCGATGTCCTTTGCCGAAGCGGCGATGCTGGAGCCTGTCTCGGTCGCGCTGCACGCCGTCAAAGTGAGCGAAATTCGCGGAGGAGAAACAGCTCTGGTGATCGGCGCGGGCATGATCGGCCTGCTCACGCTGCAGGCCGCGCGCGCCGCTGGCTGCAGCCGCGTCCTCATCGCCGACGTCGACGCGACACGCTTGCGGCTGGCTGAATCTCTGGGCGCGACGGAGACCCTGCATCTTTCCGGCCCCGAGCTTGCCCGCGAAGTCCTCAGCCGCACTGGCTCCGGCGTCGACATTGCTCTCGAAGCGGTCGGCCGCGATGAAACCATCCAGACTGCGATCCAGTCCGTGCGCAAAGGCGGCACCGTCACCCTCATCGGCAACATCACGCCGCAGGTCACGCTGCCGCTGCAGGTGGTGGTCAGCCGCCAGCTGCGCCTGCAGGGCACGGCTGCATCCTCCGGCGAGTATCCGCAGGCCATCGACCTGATCAGCCGCGGCGTAATTCAGGTCAGGCCGCTCATCACCGCCGTCGCTCCTCTCGAAGACGGCCCACGCTGGTTCGAGCGGCTCTACGCCCACGAGCCCAATCTGATGAAAATCGTTCTTAGTCCGCAACCGGGGCTTGCCGCATGAGCGAATCGCTCTTCGATCTCTCCGGCCAGGTCGCTCTGGTCACGGGCACCAGCCGCGGCCTCGGCCAGTATCTCGCGCGCGCGCTTGCCAAAGCGGGCGCCGATCTGATCCTCACCAGCCGTCGCCGCGAATCCCTCGCGGATTTCGAAAGGGAAGTGCAAGCCCTCGGCCGCCGCACCCTCGCGCTCGAGCTCGACGTGCGCGATCAAACCAGCATCCAGCGCATGACTGCGGAAGCCGAAGCCGCCTTCGGCCAAATCCACATCCTCGTCAACAACGCCGGATGCAACGTCCGCAAGCCGGCTCTCGATGTGACCTGGGAGGACTGGAACCTCGTCCTCGATACGAATCTGCGCGGTAGTTTTTTCGTTGCGCAGGCGGTGGCGCGCGGCATGATCGCCCACCGCTATGGACGCATTATCAACATCGGTTCCGTCACCAGCGTCTTCGGATACGCGGGGCTCGCTCCCTATGGCGCCAGCCGCGGCGGCATTCGCCAGCTCACCATGAGCCTCGCCGCCGACTGGGGTCAGCACGGAGTCACCGTCAATTGCCTCGCTCCAGGCTGGTTCAGGACCCAGCAGAACCAGGTGCTTTACGAAGACCAGGAATGGGTGGACTCCCTCACCGAACGCATCCCCGTGAAGCGGCCAGGTGAGC